>CAYXCT010000096.1:0-7970 GCA_964463435.1 uncultured bacterium
CAAAGTTGAAGCGCGGCACCTTGACCACCACATAATCCAGGGTGGGCTCGAAGCTGGCCGGGGTGGTCTTGGTGATATCGTTCTTCAGCTCATCCAGCGTGTAGCCCACCGCCAGCTTGGCAGCGATCTTGGCGATGGGGAAGCCGGTGGCCTTGCTGGCCAGGGCGGAGCTGCGCGAGACGCGGGGGTTCATCTCGATGACGATGAGCCGGCCATTGCGCGGGTCCACGGCGAACTGGATGTTGCTGCCGCCGGTCTCCACGCCGATCTCGCGGATGATGGCGATGGCCGCGTCGCGCATGCGCTGGTACTCGCGGTCGGTGAGCGTCTGGGCCGGGGCCACGGTGATGCTGTCGCCGGTGTGCACGCCCATGGGGTCCAGGTTCTCGATGCTGCAGATGATGACCACGTTGTCCTTCAGGTCGCGGATCACATCCAGCTCATACTCCTTCCAGCCCAGGCAGCTCTCCTCCAGCAGCACCTGGTGGGTGGGCGAAGCGTCGATGGCGATGGCCACCTTGCCCTTGAAGTCCTCCAGGTTGTAGGCGATGCCGCCGCCGGTGCCGCCCAGGGTGAAGGCCGGGCGCAGGATGATGGGGAAGCCCAGCGCGCGCGCGGCCTCCATGGCCTGGCCCATGCGGGTGACGGTGCGGCTCTTGGGCACGTCCAGGCCGATCTTGATCATGGCCTGCTTGAAGAGCTCTCTGTCCTCGGCCTTGCGGATGGCGGGCAGCTTGGCGCCGATCAGCTCCACGCCGAACTTCTTGAGCACCCCGCGCTCGGCCAGCGCGACGGCGGTGTTGAGCCCGGTCTGGCCGCCCACCGTGGGCAGCAAGGCGTCGGGCCGCTCGCGGGCTATGATGCGGGCGCAGGCCTCCCAGGTCACCGGCTCTATGTAGGTGCGGTCGGCGAACTCGGGGTCGGTCATGATGGTGGCCGGGTTGCTGTTCACCAGCACCACCTGGTAGCCCTCGGCCTTCAAGGCCTTGCAGGCCTGGGTGCCGGAGTAGTCGAACTCGCAGGCCTGGCCGATGACGATGGGCCCGGCCCCGATGATCATGATCTTCTTGATGTCCTTGCGCTTGGGCATGGCTCAGGCTCTCCGCATCAGGTCGTTGAAGCGATGGAACAGGTAGTGGGCGTCGTGCGGCCCGGGCGAGGCCTCGGGATGGTACTGCACGCTGAAGAGCCGGCCCTTGGCGTATTCCAGGCCCTCGCTGGTGCGGTCGTTCAAGTTGATGTGCGAGAGCTGCACCCCGCGGTCCTTGAAGCTCTTGGGGTCCACCGCGAAGCCGTGATTCTGGCTGGTGATCTCCACCTTGCGGGTCTTCAGGTCCATCACCGGCTGGTTGCCGCCGCGGTGGCCGAACTTCAGCTTGTAGGTCTTGCCGCCCAGCGCCAGGCCCAGCATCTGGTGGCCCAGGCAGATGCCGAAGATGGGGCGCTTGCCGATCAGCTCGCGCACGGCCTGGGCCACATAGGGCACGGCCTGCGGGTCGCCAGGCCCGTTGCTCAAGAAGATGCCGTCCGGGTCGTGGCCCAGGATGGCGCGGCTGGAGGTGCTGGCCGGCACCACGGTCACCGAGCAGCCGGCGGAGACCAGGCCGCGCAGGATGTTGCGCTTGATGCCGCAGTCGATGGCCACCACCTTGAAGCGCCGCGAGGGCTTGGGCTGCGGCTTGCCCTGGCCGCGCGAGGGCATCACCAGCTGCAGCTCGGGCGGGGGCAGCTCGCCGATGCCGCTCTGCAGGCCCTGGCTCCAGGCATAGGGCTTGGCCGTGCTCACCTTGGCCACCCAATCCACCGCCTCGTAGCGCGGCGAGGCCTTCACCCTCTTGATGGCGCGGGCCTTGTCCACCCGGCCCTGCAGGATGGCGCCGCGCTGGGCGCCCAGGTCGCGGAGCCTCCGGGTCAGGCCGCGGGTGTCCACCCCGGCGATGCCCGGCACGCCGTGCTTGATGAGGAAGCTCTCCAGCGGGGCCAGGCTGCGGAAATTGCTGGGCGCGGGCGTGAGCTCGCGCACGATGAAGCCGCCGACCCAAGGCCGCGCGCTCTCCATGTCCAGGTCGTTGGCGCCGGTGTTGCCGATGTGGGGGTAGGTCATGGCCACCATCTGGCCGGCGTAGCTGGGGTCGGTGAGGATCTCTTGATAGCCGGACATGCTGGTGTTGAAGCAGGCTTCGCCAAAGCCGTCCACCGGCGCGCCAAAGGACCAGCCCTCAAAGAGCGTGCCGTCTTCAAGGGCGAGAGTTGCGGGGCTGCGTTTCTTCATGGGTTCCCTTCCAGGTCAACCGAGTTTTTCACCGAGGATCTTCTCTGCCTGCTTCTTCCTGTATTCGATCAGCTTGGCTTTCAGCTCCGGCCGGCTGGTGGCCAGGATGGCGATGGCGAGCAAAGCCGCGTTGACGGCCCCGGCCTTGCCGATGGCCAGCGTGCCCACCGGGATGCCGGCCGGCATCTGCGCCATGGCCAAGAGGCTGTCCAGCCCCTTGAGGCTGGCGCTCTCCATGGGGCAGGCCAGCACCGGCAGCACGGTCTCAGCCGCCACCACGCCCGCCAGGTGGGCGGCCCCGCCCGCGGCGGCGATGAAGGCCTGGGCGCCAGCCGCCTCGCGCTCATTGAGCCAGGCCTTCAGCGGCCCGGGCGTGCGGTGGGCCGAGAGCACCCGGCATTCGTGCGCCACGCCGAACTCCTTCAGCAGCGCGGCGCAGTGCTGCATCACCTCCCAATCCGACTTGGAGCCCATCACCACGCCCACCAGGATCTGCTCGCTCATCTTCGCCTCCGTCATTCGGACCAGCGCGCGCCGGTCAGGGATTCATAAGCCTCGATGTACTTCTCCGTGGTCTTCTGGATGACCTGCAGGGGCAGCTGCGGCGCGGGCGGCTTCTTGTCCCAGCGCTGGGCGGTGAGGAAGTCGCGCACGTATTGCTTGTCGTAGCTGGGGGGGTTGCTGCCCTCCTGGTACTTGTCCCGCGGCCAGAAGCGGCTGGAATCGGGGGTCAGCACCTCGTCGATGAGGATGAGCTTGCCCTCGAAGAGCCCGAACTCGAACTTGGTGTCGCAGAGGATGATGCCGCGGGTCTCCGCGTAGGCAGCCGCGTCCTTGTAGAGCTCCAGGGCCAGGCGCTCCACCTGGCGGGCCAGGTCAGCGCCCAAGATGCCCGCGGCCTGCTCGGGGCTGATGTTCTCGTCATGCTGGCCCTTGGGCGCCTTGGTGCTGGGCGTGAAGATGGGCTTGGGCAGGCGGCTGGCCTCCTGCAAGCCGGGCAGGATCTTGATGCCGCAGATGGTGCCCTGCTTCTTGTACTCCGCCCAGCCCGAGCCGGCCAGGTAGCCGCGCACGATGACCTCGATGGCCAGGGGCTCGGCCTTCTTGACGATGATGGCGCGCTTGTGCAGCTGGGCCAGGCTGTGCTTGTCCTTGATGTAGCCGTGGGCGTCGGTGGCCACCAGGTGGTTCTCCACCAGGCCCTTGAAGCGCTCGAACCAGAAGTTGCTGATCTGGGTGAGGATCTGGCCCTTGTGGGGGATGGGGTCGGGCAGCACCACGTCAAAGGCCGAGAGCCGGTCGGTGGCCACCAGCATCAGGTTCTCGCCCAGGTCGTAGATGTCCCGCACCTTGCCGCGGAAGAGCAGCTGGGCTTCAGGGATGTTTGTCTCAAGGATGACTGCCATGGGACCTCCTCGCGTTGGACAGGCTTTGCTTCAGGCTTCAGGATAGACCCATTTGCCGCTGGCCATGGTGCGCTTGACCCGGCCCTTGAAGGTGAAGCCGGCAAAGGGCGTGTTGCGGCTCTTGCTCTGGAACTTCTCAGGGTCCACCACCCAGCTCTCCTCAGGGTCCACCAGGCACAGGTCGGCATCAGAGCCGGGCGCCAGGCTGCCCTTGTTCGCCAGGCTGAAGAGCCGGGCTGGCGCGCAAGAGAGCTTGTCCACGGCCTGGCTGGCGGTCAAGAAGCCGGGCCGCACCAGGCGGTCCAGCACCAGGGCCAGGCTGGTCTCCAGGCCCAGCACGCCGAAGGCGGCCAGGTTGAACTCCACGTTCTTGTCCAGGCTGCCGTGCGGCGCATGGTCGGTGGCGATGGCGTCGATGGTGCCGTCTTGCAGGCCGGTGATGAGCGCCAGCCGGTCCTGCTCGTCGCCCAAGGGCGGGTTCATCTTGCACAGCGTGTCATAGGGCCGCTCGCGCAAGATGTCGTCGGTGAGGGCCAGGTAATGAGGGGCGGTCTCGCAGGTCACGCGCACCTTGCGGCGCTTGGCCTGGCGCACCAGGTCCACGCTCTTGGCGCTGCTCAAGTGGGCCAGGTGCAGGTGGGCCCCGGTCATCTCGCAGAGGATGAGGTCGCGGGCCACCATCACGCTCTCGGCCGCCTTGGGGATGCCGCGCAGGCCCAGCCGCGCCGAGGCCGCGCCCTCGTTCATCACGCCCTCGTTGGCCAGGCTGCTGTCCTCGCAATGCTGGATGACCGGCAGGTCGAACATGCCGGCGTACTCCAGGGCCCGGCGCATCAGCTCGGCATTCATCACCGGGCTGCCGTCGTCGGTCACCGCCACCGCGCCGCTCTTGGCCAGCTCGCCGATCTCGGCCAGCTCCTGGCCCAGGCGGCCCTTGGTGATGCAGCCGGCCGTGAACACGCTCACCACGCCCTCGCCGCGCCCCTTGCCGCGCACCAGCTCCACCAGGGCCTGGTTGTCGATGGGCGGGTTGGTGTTGGGCATGGCCACCACGCTGGTGACCCCGCCGGCCGCCGCCGCGCGGGTGCCGCTGGCGATGGTCTCCTTGCCCTCCCCGCCCGGCTCGCGCAGATGCACGTGCAGGTCCACCAGGCCCGGCAGCAGCCAGAGCCCAGCGGCATCCACCACGGCCGCGCCCTCGGGCAGGGCCAGCTTGGGCCCGCAGGCCAAGACCTTGCCGTTCTCCACCAGCACATCGGCCTTGTTGTCCAGGCCCTGGCTGGGGTCGATGACGCGCGCGCTCTTGATCAGGATGCTGCTCATGCCGCTGCCTCCGGATTCTCGCTGCCGGCCAGCAAATAGAGCACGGCCATGCGCACGGCCACGCCGTTGGTGACCTGCTCGGTGATGGCGCTCTGGGGCCCGTCAGCCACTCCGCTGGAGATCTCGATGCCGCGGTTCATGGGCCCGGGGTGCAGCACCAGGCAGCCGGGCTTGGCCAGCTTGAGCCGCTCGCTGGTGAGGCAGTAGAGCCGCGAGTACTCGCGGGTGCTGGGGAAGAGGTTGCGCTTCTGCCGCTCCAGCTGCAGGCGCAGCATGTTGACCACGTCCGCCCCCTCCACCGCCTCCTCGATGCGGGTGAAGGCTTTGACCGAGCCCGGCGCCAGCTTCTCCAGCTCGCGGGGCAGCATGGTGGCCGGCCCGCACAGCCGCACCTGGGCGCCCATCTTGGTGAGGCCCCAGATGTCGCTGCGGGCCACCCGGCTGTGGGCGATGTCGCCGATGATGGCCACCTGCAGGCCCGCCAGGCTGCCCTTCTTCTCCTGGATGGTGAAGAGGTCCAAGAGCCCCTGGGTGGGGTGCTCGTGCATGCCGTCCCCGGCGTTGACCACGCTGGCCTTGAGGGCCTTGGCCGCCAGCGCCGCGCTGCCCGAATGGGTGTGGCGCATGATGAGCACCGAGAGGTTCATGGCCTCCACCACCCGCACGGTGTCCAGCAGGGTCTCGCCCTTGGTGATGCTGCTGGCCGTGGTGGCGATGTTGACCACATCGGCGCTCAAGCGGGTGGCGGCCAGGCTGAAGCTGGTGCTGGTGCGGGTGCTGGGCTCGAAGAAGAGGTTGACCACCGTCTTGCCGCGCAGGGCCGGCACCTTCTTCACCGGGCGGCTGCCCACCTCCTTGAAGCTGGCGGCGTGGCCCAGGACGAGGCTGATCTCCTCCGCCGACAGCTCCTCCAGCCCCAGCAGGTCCTTGCTCTTGAGCCTGGTCAATGCCATGCCGCCCCCGCTCATTCGAAGATCACCACGCGGTCCTGCCCGCCCTGCTCGGCCAGCTCCACCTTCACCTTCTCCTTGAGCGCCGTGGGCGCGTTCTTGCCCACGTAATCGGCGTGGATGGGGAACTCGCGGTGCCCGCGGTCCACCAGCACCGCCAGCTGGATGCAGGCCGGCCGGCCGTAGTCCAGCAGGGCGGCGATGGCCGCCCGGGTGCTGCGGCCGGTGAAGAGCACGTCATCCACCAGCACCACCTTGCGGCCGTCCACGGCAAAGTCCATCTGGCTGGCCTGGGCCGGCTTGGGCCCCCGGGTGGCCACGTCATCGCGGTAGAAGCTGATGTCCAAGCCGCCCACCGGCACCTCGCCGCCGGGCTCGATGCGGGCGATCTTCTGCGCCAGGCGGCGCGCCAGGTCATCCCCGCGCATCTTGATGCCCACCAGGGCCAGGCCCTGGGTGCCCTTGTTGTGCTCAAGGATCTCGTGGGCGATGCGGGTCAGCGCCCGGTCTATGTCCTTGGCGTCCAAGAGGACCGCCTTCTCATTCATGGCCGGCCTCCGGGCGCAAAAAAGCCCCGCCTTGCGGGGCGGGGCCAGAAACAAGAACACCCTGGCCGCAAAGGGTCCAGGGCATGCGAATGGGGTTCAAGATGCTCATCTCAGGTCCTTTCCCGCCTCACAGGGCAGGTTTAAAGGGGGTCTGTCTGCTTGTTGATGACCCTTATATAGCAGAAGCCGGGGCTCGCGGTCAAGGGCTTTGGCCCTTGTTTTGCGGTGCCAGCGAGCCTGCTAGAATTGGAAGTAGATGAAAGGGGCTTCCCGATGGAGCCGGGCGAGGATGGCCACCAGGGTCAGCGCATGCATGGCCGCCAGGCCCAGGCCCGAGAGCTCGGACCTCTGCCCCTCCCGCCAGGCCTTGTTCAAGCGGCCTTCCCAGGCATGGAAGAAGAAGCCTGCCAGGACCAGCAGGACCACCGCCCAAGGGATCTCAAGGTCGAAGGGCGCGGGCGCCGCGAAGGAGCGCAGCAGGGCCAGCGCGCCCGCCAGGTCCTTGCAGCGGAAGAGCACCCAGCCCAGGCAGACCGCGTGGAAGGTCAGCAGCACCTTCAGCGCGCGGGCCGCTCGGCTGCCCGCCCCCGGAGCCGGCGCGGGCCCTCTCCAGCGCGACCAGATGCTGTTCAGCACCAGCAGGGCCCCATGGTAGCCGCCCCACAGCACAAAGGTCCAGGCCGCGCCATGCCACAGGCCGCCCAGCAGCATGGTGGCCATCAGCGCCAGCGCCATGGCCAGCCAGCCCTGCCGCGAGCCGCCCAGGCTGATGTAGAGGTAGTCCCTCAGCCAGCGCGACAGGCTCATGTGCCAGCGCCGCCAGAAATCCCGCGGGCTGGTGGCCAGGTAGGGCAGGTCAAAGTTGGGCATCAAGCGGAAGCCCAGGCTGTTGGCCAGGCCCTCGGCGATGTCGGTGTAGCCGGAGAAGTCGAAGTAGATCTGCAGGGCATAGGCATAGACGGCCAGGAGCGTGACCGGCCCCCAATACCATCCGGGATGGGCGAAGATGAGGTCGGCATAGCGCGCCAGGCTGTCCGCCAGCACCAGCTTCTTGAACAGGCCCGCGCTCACCAGGTAGGCAGCCCGCTGCCAGCTGGGCTTGTCCTGGGCAGCCGCCTCGCGGGCCAGCTGGGGGCCGAATTCGCCCCAGCGCATGATGGGGCCCGCCACCAGCTGCGGGAAGAAGCTGACATAGAGCGCAAAGTCCCAGGGGTCGCGGCAGGGCTGGCTCTTGCCCCGGTAGACGTCGATCACATAGCCCATGGTGTGGAAGGTGTAAAAGGAGATGCCCAGGGGCAGGATGATGCTGAGCGCCTCGGGCCGGGGCTGGAAGGGCCAGCCCAGGGCATGGGCCAGGATGGAGTAATTCCGCAGCAGGAAGCCGGCATATTTGAAGTAGGCCAACAGCCCCAAGTTGCTGCAAAGGGTGACCAGCAGCCAGGCCCGCCGGCGGCGCGGGCTGGCCGCGGCA
>CAYXCT010000097.1:0-7918 GCA_964463435.1 uncultured bacterium
GAGGCGCAAGCGCCCGAGCAGGGCCGCCAGCAGCAGTCCCACCATCAGCGCCGCGCAAGGGGCCAGCAAGAAGGTGCGGTGGGCCTGGGGCGCCTCCACCGCCACCAACAGCGCGCCGCCCGCCAGCACGCACCAGAAGAGCAGCACCAGCAGCAGGGCGCGGCGGTCGCGCCAGGCGCGCAGATGGGCCAGCAGCAGGGCCGGAAGGAAGAGGGCGCCGGCCAGGGTGTCAAAGAGGGGCATGTTGTGCAGGTTGTGGCGGCCATTGTAGTCGCCCAGCCAGTTGAACATCAGCAGGTGCTTGCTGAGCGTCTGCGCCAGCACCGGCAGGCCCTGGCTGGCCACGTCATGGGCCACGCTCACCTCATCCGCCCGCAGGGCAAAGTCGCCCCAGCGCCAGGCGGCCACCCACAGCACGGGCAGCGCCCCCAAAAAGGCCCCCAGCACCCATCCGGCCAGGCTGGCCCCGGCGCCCCAGGCCAGGGCCGCGGCGCCCAGGGGCAGCAGGGCCAGGGCCAGGGCGAAGAGCCGCGGCTGGGGGCCGTGGGCGGCGCCCTGCCAGAAGGCCAGGGCCGCGGCGGCCAGCAGCAGCCAGCCCAGGGCCTGGGCCCAGCGCCGGCCGGGCCTGTCCAGCAGGTTGGCCAGCGCCACCCAGAGCACCATGGCCGGGATGGCCAGCCGCACGGCGATGTAGGCCTGCAGCATCGCGCCCAGGCAGAGGCCCGCGGCGATGAAGTCTGCCCAGGCCCGCGTGCGCTGGGCCCGCACCATGAAGGCCAAGGCCAGCAGGGTCCAGAAGCCGGCAAAGGGGGCCATGAAGCCCAGGCGGTCAAAGTTGAAGCCCCAGCGCAGCATGGCGTAGCCCGCCAGCAGGGCCAGGGCCAGGCGCGGCTTGAGCCATTGCCGGGCCAGAAAGTAGAAGGCCAGCAGGGCCAGCATCCCATGGAAGGCGGAGAAGAGGCGCAAGGTGAGGATGCCGGGGCCCAGGGCCTTGAACCAGGGCGCCACGGCCCAGAACCAGAGGCCCGGGTGCTGCACCGTGCCGCCGAACCACAGCTCAGCGCGGCCGCCCTCCAGCAGGCCCATCACCTGCTCGCCCAGCGCGGCCTCGTCATACCAGATGCCTGCCGGGACCTGGCCCAGGCGCCAGAAGCGGAAGGCGGCGCCCAGCAGCAGGGCGGCCAGGAGCAGCAGCAGCTCCAGGCGCAGGGGCAGGGGCTTTTCGCGGGCAGCAGCCTCTGGGCGATGCCAAGCCAGGGGCAGCAGCAGGGCCAGGCAGCCCAGCCCCATCAGGCCCAGGCCCAGGGCCGGCTCATGCTCAGGGGCCAAGCGCTGCCAGAGCAGGGCCTGGCCCAGGCCCAGCAGCAGGGCGCCCAAGGCCAGGCTCGCCAATCCCCTGCCCTGGCCAGCGGCCAGCTTGGGGGGCGCTACCAGCCAGGCGGCCAGGCAGGCCAGGGGCAGGCACAGCGCCAGCGGCCCCAGCAGCGGCACCTCGGGGCTTGAGAAGGCCACCCCGGCCAGGCAAGCCAGGGCTGCGGCCAGAAAGAGGGCCGGGCCGAGCATGGAGAGGGCCTTATTGCGGGTCTTGGGAAGCGTCACGGGGCTCAGAAGAGCGAGATCTGGTCAGAATCAGGCAGGCTGCCCAGGGCGCCGCTGGCCTTGAGCTTCTCCACCACGGTCTTGTTGAGGCCGCAGCGGCCCACCAGGTCCTCGATGGAGCGGAACTCGCCCCGCGCCCGCTCCTCCGCCACGCGCTCGGCGGCAGTGCCGCCCAGCCCGGGGATGACGGTGAGCGGGGGCAGCAGGGTGAGGGGCTCCGCCGCAGCGGTGAACTCCGCCGGGTGGCTGGCATAGAGGTCCACCGGCGCGATGCGGATGCCGCGCAGCAAGGCTTCCAGCACCACGGTCATCACCTCCAAGCCGCCCTCCTCCTTGGCCGTGGCGCTGCCCGCCTGCTGGGCCTGGCGCAGGGCGCCGATGCTGGCCAGCACCCCATCCCGGCCCTTGAGGCTGGCGGCCAGGTCGAAGCAGTCTCGGTTGAGGGTGAGCCAGGTGGCGTAGAAGGCCAGCGGATGGTGCACCTTGAACCAGGCCATGCGCGCGGCGGTGAAGCAGTAGGCCGTGGCATGGGCCTTGGGGAACATGTACTGGATCTTGCGGCAGCTGTCGATCCACCAGTCCGGCATCTTGACCGCCTTGATGGCGGCCTCCTGCTCGGGGGTGAAGCCCTCGGCCGCCACCTTGCCCTTGCGAACCTTCTCGGTGATGTCAAAGGCCAGGGCCGGGGCCATGCCGGCCTGCACCAGCCGGTTCATGATGTCATCGCGGGTGCTGATGACCGTGGAAAGGTCGGCCTTGCCGGCCTTGATGAGCTCCTCGGCGTTGGCGTTCCACACGTTGGTGCCATGCGAGAGGCCCGAGATGTAGATCAGCTCGGTGAAGCTCTTGGGCTGGGTCATCTCCAGCATGCGGCGGGTGTTGGCGGTGCCGAACTCGGGGATGCCCAGGGCCCCGGTCTTGCCGAAGAGGCTGGCCTCCTCGCTGGCCAGCTTGGGCAGGCCCAGGGCCTTGGCCTCGCGGAAGATGGAGAGGGCCTTGGGCTCGTCCAGCGGGGCGTCCAGCTCGGCCACGCCGGTCATGGCGGCCAGCTGGCGGAAGGCGCTGCCATCGTCCTTGCCCAGGATGTCGAGCTTGACCAGGTTCTCCTCGTAGTCGTGGTACTCGAACTGGGTGATGGGCCGGCTGTCCACCCCCATGGCCTCCAGGCCGCCGCGCTCCTTGCTGTCGCCCGAGTACTGCACCGGGGTGAACTCCTCCACCTGGTGCCCGGCTGGCACCAGCACCACCCCGCCCGGGTGGCTGCCGGTGTTCTTCTTGACGTCCATCAAGCCGGCCTTCACCCGCTCGATCTCGACATTGCGCTTGGCGAGCCCCTTGGCATCAAAGTACTTCTTCACATAGCCGAAGGCGGTCTTCTCGCTGTAGGTGCTCACCGTGCCGGCCTTGTAGGCCTTGCCCTCGCTGAAGAGGCTGACCACGAAGTGCTGGATCTCGTTCTGCACCTCGGGCGCGAAGTTGAGGTCGATGTCGGGCACCTTGTCGCCCTTGATGCCCACGAAGGTCTCAAAGGGGATGTTGTGCCCGTCGCGCAGGATCCTCTGCGAGCCGCAGGCGGGGCAGGGCCGCCGCTTGAGGTCCACGCCCGAGAGCCGCTCCAGGGGATGGAACTCGGTCCAGCGGCAGTCCAGGCAGTGCTCGTGGGCCGGCAGTGGGTTGACCTCGGAGATGCCCAGGCACCAGGCGGCCAGCGAGCTGCCCACCGATCCCCGGCTGCCCACCGAATAGCCGCGCTGGTTGCTCTCGGCCACCAGCTTCTGGGCGATCTCATACAGCACCGCGAAGCCGTTGCCCTTGATCTTGCCCAGCTCATAATCCAGGCGCTGGCCGGCCAGCTCGGGCGGGGCCTCCCCATACACGGCCTTGAGCTTCTCCCAGGCCATGCGGGTGATGCGCTCCTCGGTGCCATCCAGCTTGGGGAAGCAGCGGTCCTTGGGCACGGGCGCCACGTGGCCGATGCCCTCGGCGATGGCGCGGGGGGCGGCCACCACGATGCGGTGGGCGGCCTCCGGCGGCAGAAAGCTGAACTCCTCCAGCATCTCCTCGGTGGTGTGGAACCACAGCGGCGCCTGCTCCTCGCCGTCCGCCATGCCGTTGCCCACCTGCATGATGCGGCGGTAGACCTCGTCCTCCGGCTCCAGGTAGTGCACGTCGCCGGTGGCCACCACCGGCTTGCCCAGCCGCTCGCCCAGGGCCAGCACGCGGCGCACCAGGTCGCGCAGCCCCTCCTCGTCCTTCACCTGGCCATTGCGCAGCATGAAGCGGTTGTTGGCCGGGGGCTGCACCTCCAGGTAGTCGTAGAAGGAGGCGATGCGCTCCAGCTCCGCCTCCTCCGCCCCGGCCAGGATGGCCTGCATCAGCTCGCCGTTCTCGCAGGCCGAGCCCAGGATCAGCCCCTCGCGCAGCTCCGCGAGGCGCGGCCGGGGGATGAGCGGCTTGCTGTAGAAGGTGTCCAGGTGCGAGCCGCTGACCAGCTGGTAGAGGTTGCGCCGGCCCTGCTCATTGCGGGCCAGCAGGATGATGTGGCGGCTGTCGGGCTTGGGCCCCTTGAGGCTGCGGTCCGGGTTGAAGATGTCGCCGCTCTCCACCAGGTAGCCCTCGCAGCCCAGGATGAGCTTGATCTGCGGCCCGCCCTTGCCCAGCGCGGCCTTGGCGGCCTTGGGCAGCGAATGCACCACGCCATGGTCGGTGATGGCCAGCGCCGGATGGCCGAAGCGGATGGCGGCCCTGACCAGCCCCTCCACCGAAGCCACCGAGTCGGCCGCCGAGAACTTGGTGTGGGCGTGCAGCTCCACCCGCTTCTCGGCCGCGTTGTCCTCGCGCCCCTTGGGCTTGGGCAGCAGGGTGATGTCGCGGGCCTCCAGCACCAGCTCATCGCGCTCGAAGCGGTCCACCTTGGCCTCGCCGCGCACCCGCACCCGCTGGCCGACGGCCAGCTCCTTGGGCGCGCTCTCGCCCTTGCGCGCCCAGAGCACGCCGTAGAGCGAGTCGGTGCCGTCGCTGAAGGCGAAGCGCAGCTTGGTGGATTCCCCGCTCTTGAGCTTGGTCTCCTTGACCTCAAAGATGGTCCCCTCCACCTGCACCGAGGCCTCAGGCCCCCGCACCTGGTCCATGGGCTTGCTGCGGTCCGCGGGCAGCAGGCGCCCGGCCAGCATCCTGCCTTCCGGCGGCACCGGCTTGGCCTTGGGCTTCTCCGGCGCGGCCTTGGCCGGCTCGGCGGGCGGGGCTTTGGCGGGCTCAGGCTTGCCGGCCGGCTTGCCCGCGGCCGCCTCGGCGGGGCTGGGCGCCTTGTCCACCGAGGGCGCCTCAGCCTGGGCAACAGGGGCCAGGCCTTCGCCCGTGCGCAGCTCCACGGCCATGCCCGCGCCCATCCCAGCCTGGATGAGCTCGCCCAAGGCGCGCGCGGCGCGGCGCTCGGCCAGGGTGCGGGTGAGAAAGTCGCTCTCCGCCAGCAGCACCAGCACCTCCTGCCCCAGCTGGCCCTCCAGCTTGTAGTCGGCGCCGGACAGCCAGTCGGGCGCCAGGTCCAGCTCCTCGCGCAGCTGCTCCACCAGGTCGCGGAAATGCAGGCCCAAGAAGTCCTCGGCCGCCAGCAGGCCCTCGCCGTAGCGGGGGTAGAGCACGGGCCGGTAGCCCAGCTGGGATAGGCGCTGGCGCAGCGCATCGCCCAGCGCCGCATCCAGGGGCGCGTCCAAGCCCAGGTACACGCGCAGGGTGGCGCGCTCGAGGCAGAGCTCCAGGCCCTCCAGGCGCATGGCCAGCAGGGCCTGGCGCAGGGGCTCCGGGCTGTCGGCCAGGGCCTTGGGCCAGCCGCCGTTGAGGCGGGAGCGCAGGGAGATGAGGGTGGGCATCTAGGGCAGGTCCTTCAAGAGGGATTTGGCCTGGCCGGCCAGGGCCGGATCATCGGCGCCGGCCAGGGCGGCCAGCTGGCGGCGGGCCAGCTCGTGTTGCCCCTGCCGCAGCAGGGCCTGGGCGTATTCCATGCGCAAGGCAGGGATGTCGAGGCGCTTCCGGTCCGGGCGCCAGCCCTGGTCCCACTGGTCGAGCACTGGCTCAAAGAGCTCCGTGGCCGTAGGGCTCTTCCAGCCAGCCCGGCGGGCGGCATCGGCGCACCAACCGGCAAAGGAAGGATTGCGAGGATAGCGGCCGCAGAGCTTCTTCAGATAGAGCAGCGACAAGGCCGGGTCGGGCACCTCATTGGTGTAGATGCGGGCCAGGTGCATGAGGGCCGAGGGCGCGGCATAGCTGGCCCTCTGCTCGCAGGTCTTGAGCAGGTCCAGGCCGTAATCCACGTCGCCATGCAGGTTGAGGATGTACTGGAGCACGCTGGCCAGGCGGCCGCTCTCATACTCGAAGGTGCCCAGGCCCACATAGGCGTTGAAGAGCTGGGGCTCCTCGGCCACGCACTGCTGCAGCAGCCGGTAGGCCTTCTTGCCGTCCCGGTAGGCCACCACATAGCTGCCCTCATAGAGGTGCCCCATGCCCCGCGTGCCCAGCGCGCCCCCCAGGTACAGCTCGGCCACCGGGCCGGGCCGGGCCTGGATGTAGGCCTCGGCCGAGGCCACCGCGGCATCGCCCGCCATCTCGAGGCGCGCCTGGATGGGCCTGGTGTCATGGCCCAGCTTCTGCTCCACCTGCAGCTGATAGATGAGCATGCTCTGCAGGAAGATGGCAGGCAGCGGATGCCCGGGCTCGGTGGCCTGGGCCCGGCGGATGGCGTCCTCGCAGGCCTTGAAATCCTCCTCGAAGAGCGCGTCCTGGCCCTGCGCCAGCAGGCGCATGGCCTCTGGCTGCATCTCCACGATGGGGGCCGCCGTGGCGCTTGAAGGGATGGGTGAAGCTTGGGCGGCCAGCTGGCTGGCCAGGGCCATCACGAGCAGGGAGAGGCTGAAGCGGAAGGGGCGCATGCCGTCCTTGGGCTGGGGGCTTGAAGGGACTAAGATTATAGGAGAGCCGGGCCCGGCCTGCAAGCAGCCTGCCAGGCTCGCAAGGCCCTTGCCAGGCCGGGCCGGTTCAGGCGATATTCAAGCCTCGCGCGAAGGGCACAGCCTTGCCAGGGGGCAAGCCTGGCAGAGGGGGCTCCGCGCGCGGCAGACCCCCCGGCCATGGCTGATGAGGCGGTGCGAGAGCAGGCCCCAGGAGGCCTTGGGGGCCAGGGCGCAGAGCTCGGCCTCAGCCTTGGCAGGGTCGGCGCTGCTGTGCAGGCCCAGGCGCCTCCCCACCCGCAGCACGTGGGTGTCCACGGCCAGCCCGGGCAGGCCGAAGGCGTTGCTCAGCACCACATTGGCGGTCTTGCGGCCTATGCCAGGCAGGGCCGTCAGGGCAGCCATGTCCGCGGGCACCTGGCCGCCGTGCCGCTCCACCAGGGCCTGCGCCATGGCCACCAGGTGGCGGGCCTTGGTCCTGAACAGGCCTATGCTATGGATGAGCGCCTCCACCTCGGCCGGCTTGGCGCGGGCCAGCTCCCGCGGCCCCGGGTAGCGGGCAAAGAGGGCCGGCGTGGCGCGGTTGACCGCCTTGTCCGTGCACTGGGCCGAGAGCAGGGTGGCCACCGCCAGCTGGAAGGGCCCCTCAAAATCCAGGCCGCAGCGGGCGTCCGGATAGGCCCGGGCCAGGGCCTTGAGCACGGCCTGGGCCTCAGGCCTGGGGGCCGGCATGGGGCGCCTTGAGGATGCGCCGGGCATCAAAGCCCACCCAGGCGCGGTAGAGGATGGAATAGCCCAAGGGCTCAAAGCCGTTGACCGCCTGGTCCAGGGCCAGGTGCAGCAGCAGGCCGGCCAGGCCGGCCAGCACCCAGGCCGGCCAGCCAAGCAGGGCCCAGGCCGCCGCGCCCAGCAGCACCCATTCCCAGGCATGCCCCAGCAGCCAGAGATGCACCGGGTGCCCGCCCTCAAAATGGCCCCAGAAGCGCCGCAAGTCCAGGTTCAGGCCCGCCTCGCGCCAGTAATCGACAAGATGGTCGCAGTCCACCAGGGTGCCGGCAAGGGCGAAGGATGCCGCGGCCGCGGCGTCATGCGCGGCCAGGTAGAGCCCGGCCGCAGCAAGGGCCGAGATGCTGGCATGCTGCCAAAGATCCATGTGAACCCCAAGAAAGGATGCCCCATGCCCGGACTCTCCCAGACCCCGCGGATGCTGGTGGCCAAGCCCGACGGCACCATCTTGCCCCATCCCACCCTGCGCATGGCTGGCCGCAGCGGCGCTGAGCTGGCCCCCGTGGACCCATGCCAGCTCATCCCCCTGCCAGCGGGCAGCGAGATCTTCACCCTGCCCGGCCGCCGTGCCTGGGGCCAGGACCCGCAAA
>CAYXCT010000098.1:0-7917 GCA_964463435.1 uncultured bacterium
ATAGCGGGTGTTGCTCTCCTCGGCCGCGCGCTTGGTGAGCACCGTCACCTTGCCGTGGGCCGCGGCCTTCAGGGCGAAGACCAGCCCGGCGATGCCCGAGCCCAGCACCAGGAAGTCGCTGGTGTGGGCCAGCGGCGGGCCTGCCTTGGCCCTGGCCTTGGCGCTCATGCCTTGCCACCGCCGATCAAGATGCCCTTGAGCCGCTCGGCCAGGGCCGGGTCTTGCGCCGCCAGCTGCTGCAGCTGCATCTGGGCCATGTCGCGCTGGCCCTGCTCCAGCAGGCAGAGGGCCATGTTGTAGCGGGCCTGGGCCAGGGTCTCATCCAGGCGCAGGGCGTCGCTGTAGGCTTGGATGGCCTGCTCGGTCTGCTTCTGGCTCTCGTAAGCCATGCCCAGGTTGTGATGGGCCAGGGCGCTGCCGGGGTCTATGAGGATGGCCTTCTGGAACTCCTTGAGGGCGTTCTGCTTGAGCCCCTGCTGCAGGTAGAGCATGCCCAAATAGAGGTGGGCCTTGGCGTAGTTGGGGTTGAGCTCGATGGCCTTCATGAAGGCCTCGGCCGCGCGCACCAGGTCGCCGGTCTCCATGGCCAGGCCGCCCAAGTTGGCGATGATCTCGGCATTGTCCGGGGCCAGGCGCGCGCACTCGCTGATCTCGCTCAAGGCCTCGGCCAGCATGCCCTTCTGCGCGTAGAGGGCCGAGAGGTTCTGGTGGGCCCACTCATGGTCCGGGTTGACGGCCACGCAGCTCTGGTAGGCCTCCATGGCGTCCTCCAGCTTGCCGGTGGTCTCCAGCAGGATCCCCAAGTTGAAGTAGGCATTGGCGTGCTTGGGGTCGTGCAGCACGCACTGGGTGAAGCATTCCAGGGCCTGATGGTAGCTGCCCTCCTGGTAGAAGAGCACCCCCAGGTTGTAATGGGCCTCGGCATGGTCCGGCTTGCGGGCCACGGTGGCGGCGAACTCCTGCTTGGCCTTGTCCAGGTCATAGCGCTGCTGGTAGATGAGGCCCAGGTTGTAATGGGCCTCGGGCAGGCCCTCATGGTGCAGCAGGGCGGCCTGATAGGCTTCCACCGCCGCGTCCAGCATGCCCGCCTCGTGGTAGTTCACGCCCAGGTTGCAGTTGGCCTCGGCGTGGTCGGGCGCCAGCTCAAGGCACTGCTGGTAATACTGGATGGCCCGCTCTTTGAGCCCCTTCTCATCGTAGGCCACGCCCAAAAAGAAGTGCAGGTCAGGGTCATCGGGGTAGAGGGCCAGCCCCTTCAGGAGCTCGCGGATGGCCAGGTCCTGGTAGCCCTGCTCCAGGCATTCCTGGCAGAACTGGACGCGGCCCTCGCGGGTGCTGAAGGTCAGATTGGGGTCATCCGTGGCATTCACAGCAGCCTCGTTTTTAAATACTTTGTTAGATTTTGATTAAATCACAGGCCTATACCCCTGTCAATGTCCCCGATCCCGCGGGCCCCTTGGCCTCCACCTTGAGCAGGGCGAACTTCTGATGGTCGCCCTCGGGGAAGCCCTTGAGCAGGGGGAAATCCTCGCCCCGCCGGCCCAGGGCCACCAAACTCGATCGCGCGCCCGCGGCCGCGGCGCCCTCGGCCAGGTGCTTCATGAAGCTGGCGCGGCCATAGTCCTGGGCCCCGCAGCTGAAGGCCGCGTAGCCGCCCTCGGCCACCACCTTGAGGCTGCGCTCCGCCAGCTTGGCGTAGTCGCGCGAGGCTTTGAAGACCCCGTGCTTGGCGCGCGAATAGGGCGGCGGGTCCATCAGCACCAAGCCGAAAGAGCGGCCCTTCTTGGCCCAGGCTCCCAGGATCTCGAAGACCTCAGCGGCGTGCCATTCCTGGGCCGCGGGGTCCAGGCCGTTGGCCGACAGGTTGTCGCGGGCCCAGTCCAGGGCCTTGCGGCTGATGTCCACATTGACGGTCTTGGCGGCCCCGGCCTTGAGGCAGGCGGCGGAGAAGGCGCCCGTGTAGCAGAAGCCGTTGAGCATCTCCAGGCCCGGGGTCACGGTGGCGAGCAATCCGCGGTTCTCGCGCTGGTCCAGGAACACGCCCTCATGGGCCCCCTGCCACAGGTCCACCCACAGCTTGAGCGGCCATTCGCTGGCCAAGAAGCGCTCGCGGGGCACCTCGCCGAAGACCGGCTCGGGCAGCACCTCGGCCTTGTCGCTGGTGCGGGTGGCGCGGGCCGTGCGGGGCGCCTCGCCGGCCGAGCCGCCGTCGCGCAGGGGTCCGCGGAAGCGCACCTTGCGCACCAGCCCCTTGAGCTTGGCCAGGCGCTGCAGCGCGCCTTCCACATAATAGGCGTAGGGCAGCGCGCCCGGGGAGAGCACATCCAGCACGGCATAAGGCCCAAACTTGTCGCAGAACAGGCCGGGCAGGCCGTCGGCCTCGCCGTTGATGAGGCGCAGCATGCCATCCGGCTCGCTTTGCAGGCGGCGGCGGCGCAGGCCCAGCGCCCGCTCCACCTTCTCCTCCCACCAGGCCGCGTCAAAGACCGGGTGCCGCTCGCGGCTGAGCACGCGGAAGGCCAGGTCGCCGGTGGCGCCCTCGCTGAAGGCATGGGCCAGGAAGTTTCCGGCCGCGTCCTGCAGGCGCACCGTCTCCCCGGGCGCGGGCAGCGGGCGAAAGTGGTTGAGATCCTTCAGCCGCACCCAAGGGTGCCCGGCCACCACCCGCTGGGTGCCGATGAGGTTCAGCTTGATGTTGATGTTGAGGCTCTCTGCCATGCCGGGCTCCTGGGAAACAAAAAACCCCTGCTGCTCCGTCGGGAACGGCAGGGGGTCTTGCGGTGTGAGGCCCGCTCTTAAGCCTCTTCGAACTTGATGATCTCCACCGGGCAGCCCGAGGCCGCGTCGCGGATCTCGGCGTCGTGCGCCGCGAAATCAGCGCCAGCCTTGACCTCAGTGGTGGTGTCGCCGGTCAGGAACACATCGGGGGCCGTGCTCTCGCAAAGATGGCAGACCGTGCAGCCATCCTCAACCCAGACCTTCTTGATAGCCATGGATGAACTCCTCCTGTTGCCTGAGATGGATAGGGCCCAAAGGCCCGGGTGGTTTAGCGGCGAATATAACAGAGCCGCCCATGCTTGGCAAGGGCCAGCCGGGGCTCAGCAGCGGCAGGCCGGGCCGTCCGGGTCGCCGGCGGGCAGGCCCAGGTCCAGCATGCGCTGGATGGGCTTGAGGGCCGCCAGGCGCACGGCCTCCGGCACCTTGACCTCGGGCTTGAGGTCGCGCAGGGCCAGGTGCAGCTGCTCCAGCCCGGTGCGCTTCATGTAGGGGCAGACCGCCAGCTCGGCGGCGGCATAAAAAACGCGGTCGGGCATCTCGCGCCGCAGCTTGTGCAGGATGCCGGTCTCGGTGGCGATGATGAACTCGCGGGCCGGGGCCTGGCGGCAGGCGCTGATCATGCCCTCGGTGCTGGCCACCAGGCGCGCGCGGCGGCGCACCTCCAGCGGGGCCTCAGGGTGGGCCACCAGCCAGGCCTGGGGATGCTCGCGCTCCAGGATCTCCACCCCGTGGTCCCTGATCTCCATATGCACAGGGCACCAGCCGTCCCAGAAGACCATGTCGCGGCCGGTCTGCTCCTGCACCCAGCGGCCCAGGAACTTGTCGGGCACGAACAGGATCTGGCGGCCCTGGGGCAGGCTCTCCACCACCTGGCGGGCATTGCTGCTGGTGCAGCAGATGTCGCTCTCGGCCTTCACCGCGGCGGTGGTGTTCACATAGCTCACCACCAGCGCGCCGGGGTGCTGCTCCTTCAGGTCCAAGAGCTGGTCGGCGCTGATCATGTCCGCCATGCTGCAGCCGGCGAGCAGGTCGGGCAGCAGCACCTTCTTGCCCGGGTTCAGGATGCTGGCGGTCTCGGCCATGAAATGCACGCCGCAGAACACGATCACCTCGGCATCCGTGCCCTGGGCCTGGCGCGAGAGGCCCAGCGAGTCGCCGGTGAAGTCAGCCAGGTCTTGGATCTCGGGCCGCTGGTAGTTATGGGCCAGGATGACGGCCTTGCGCTCTTTCTTCAGCCGAAGGATCTCGGCGGTCAAATTGAGGGTCTGCATGAAAGGCTTCCTGGGGAGGTTAGGGCTCCTGCTCGATGTCGAGCTTGCCCGAAGGCATGGGGGTGACAGGCGGCAGCTCAGAGGGCAGCTCCGCGGACGAGGGCAGCTGCTCGGCCCGCACCGCGGTGCCGGGCTTGGCCGCCAAAGGCAGGGGGCTGGGCACAGGCTGGGCCCTGGCGATGGCCGGGGCGGGGGCAACAGGAGCCAAAGCAGGGGCAGGAGCCGCAAGGGCTGCGCCGGGCTTGGCCGGGCTGGGCGCAGGGGCTGCGGCAGGCTGGGCCGGGCTAGCAGCGGCGCCAAGATGCGGCAGATGCAGATGCAGGCCCTGCAGCCGCTTGAGCCCGCCGCGGGCCACCATGGCGTAAGCCAGGGCCAGCACCAGGGCCAGGGCCAGGGCCGCGCCAGCCAGGATGGCCAGGGTGCGCGCGGCCGGGCGCGAAGGCGCTGCCGCCGCGGCTTTGGCCTTTCGGCTGTGCTTGAGCAGCCAGACCTTGAGCCGCATCAGCGGGCCGCTGGAATGGCTGGCTTTCTCGCGGATGAGCGCCTCCACGCTGGCATCCACCTCCTGCCAATCCGCCGGCGACATGCCGCCCGGCTGGGCCTGGTCCAGGGCCTCCTGCATGCGGGTGAGCAGCTCCAGCGAGGCCTGGGGGTCATCCTGCAGGGCCATGTTCAGGCGCTGGGCCTCTTCCACCGTGGGATCCCCGGCCAGGTACTTGCGGGCCAGGCGGGCTATCTCTTCTACCGAGAGTTCCGGCAAATCATCCCCCTCAAGGGTGCCGCCTTGCCTCAGGCCTTGAACTGGGCCTTGACGCGGTCGCGCAGGGCCAGGCGTGCGTTGTAGAGGCGCGAGAGCACCGTCACCCAGGCGGCGTTCAGGCGCTTGGCCATCTCCAGGATGCTCAGGCCGTCCATCTCGTGCATGGCCAAGATCTGCTTGTGCGGCTCGGGGATGTCATCGATCTCGCCCCGCACCATGAAGTTGACCCGCTCCCTGTCATCGCGGGTTATCTCCTGCAGCACGGGCACGCGGCGGGCCAGCTCCTCCAGCTCGCGGGCCTGCGACAGGCACTCGATGCGGCGGCGCTCCATCACCGGCATGCAGTAGCGCACCGCCAAGATGGAGAGCCAGGGCTTGAGCGGCAGGTCGGGCTGGCCTTTGGATGCTATCTCATCAAAGGCAGCCGTGAAGGTGCCGGCCACGGCCTCCTTCATGCCCGGGTCATCGCCCAAAAAGAAGGCGCAGCTGCGCTCCACCACCGCCTTGTGGTCCGCGTACAGCCCCCTGAACGCCGCGGCATCGCCGGCCCGTATGCCCGCCACCAGCTCATCATCGCTCATGTCGCCTCCTCGCGCAGCCCCAAGGGCTTGCCGATATTTTAACAAGCCGGCGCCCAAGATGAAAGCCCTGTCGCTGAGGCCAAGCCTTGCCAGGGAGGGCATTAACCGCTAGCATAGGCCCATGCTGACCTTCCTCATCATCCTGCACCTGGCGCTGGCCCTGGCGGTCTCCAGCCATGCCCTGCTCACCAAGCGCGACCCGCGCGGCGCGGCGCTGTGGGTCTACATCCTCTTCACCCTGCCCCTGGCCGGGGTGCTCATCTATTGGATGCTGGGCATCAACCGGGTGGCCCGCGCCGCCAGCCGCCGCCGGGGCATCGCGCTGGTCCGCCCCGGCATCGCCCCCTGCCAGGTGCCGCCGGGCCTCAAGCCGCTGAAGGCCGCGGCCGACAGCCTGGCCCATTTCCCGCTGTCCGGCGGCAACCGCGTCACCCTGCTGGTGGACGGCGACCAGGCCTACCCTGCCATGCTGTCCGCCATCGCCCGCGCGCGCAAGAGCCTCTGCCTCTCCAGCTTCATCTTTGACCAGGACCCCGCCGGCCAGGCCTTCACCCTGGCCCTGTGCCAGGCCGCCCAGCGCGGGGCCAAGGTGCGCGTGCTGGTGGACGGCATCGGCGCCTGGGGCCCGGGCCGGCGCCTGCTGGAGGCCGTGCACGCGAGCGGCGGCCGGGTGGCCAGCTTCTGGCCGCGCGGGCGCTTCTTGCGGCAGAGCGGCCTCAACCTGCGCAACCACCGCAAGATCCTGGTGGCCGACGGCTGCCTGGGCTTCACGGGCGGCATGAACATCAGCCAGCGCCACCTGGGCGCCGGCCGCCCCGCCCGCGCGCGCGACCTGCACTTCAAGGTGGAGGGCCCGGCCGCGGCCCAGATGGTGGCGGTGTTCGCGCGCGACTGGCACGCGGCCACCGGCGAGGCCCTGGAGGGCGCCGACTGGCATGCCAACCCCCGCCCTGCGGGCCGCGAGGCGCTGCGCGGCATCGCCAGCGCGCCAGACGAGGACATGGAGAAGGTGTACGAGCTGCTGCTGGCGGCCCTTCGCAACGCGCGCCGCAAGGTGCTGCTGATGAGCCCCTACTTCCTGCCTGACCGCCCCATGCTCATCGCCCTGCGCACGGCCCGCCGCAGCGGCGTGGCGGTGCAAGTGCTGCTGCCCCGCCACAGCGACCACCCCTTCATGCGCTGGGCCTCGCGGGGCTACCTGTGGGAGCTGGTGGAGGCCGGCGTTGAGGTGCGCGAGGTGCTGGGCTCCTTCATCCACAGCAAGCTGGCCGTGGTGGACGGCGCCTGGTGCCTGGTGGGCTCCTCCAACCTTGACCCGCGCAGCTGGCGCCTCAACTATGAGTTCAACCTGGAGGCCTATTCCCCGGCCCTGGCCCGCCAGCTGGAGGCCTATGCCGCCCCCCTGCTGGAGCATAGCTTCACCGTCACCCTGGCCGACCTCAAGCGGGAGCCCCTGCCCGTGCGCCTGCGCAACCAGGCCGCCAAGCTCTTCTCACCCTACCTCTGACCGCCATGCCCCGCCTCTTTGCCTCCCTCCGCCAGCGCGACTTCCGCGTCTTCTTCATCGGCCAGAGCATCTCCCTGCTGGGCACCTGGATGCGCTCGGCCGCGCTGGGCTGGCTGGCCTTCCAATGGACCGGCTCAGAGTTCAAGCTGGGCCTGGTGGCGGTGGTCAATTCCCTGCCCGCGCTCTTCCTGGCCGGCTGGGCCGGCTCGCTGGCCGACCGCCACAGCAAGCTCAAGATGGTGAAGCTCACCACCTGGTCGGCGCTGCTGGCCTCCACGATGATGGCCCTGCTGCTGGCCCTGCGCCTCGACCCGGGCTTCCCGGCCCTGCTGGCCATGGCCCTGTGGTGGGGGCTGGCCCAGGCCTTTGAGGCCCCGGCCCGCCAGTCCATGATCCGCGACCTGGCCGGCCGCGAGGCCATGGGCAATGCCATCGCCATCAACAGCGCGGCCTTCAATGTGGCGCGCATGGTCGGCCCGGCGCTGGGCGGCCTGCTCTTGGGCTCGCTGGGCGCGGCCTGGTGCTTCGGGGCCGACGCGCTCTCCTTCTTGGCCGTGCTCTACAGCCTGGCCGTCATCCCCGAGACCCCGCCGCGCCTGCAAAAGGGCGACGGCAGCCTGGGCGAGGTGTGGGCCTACCTGCGCCAGGACCGCGCCAGCCTGCGCGTGCTGCTGCTGCTGGCCGTGGTCAGCCTCTTCGGCTGGACCTACGCCACCCAGATGGCGGCCTATGCCAAGCGGCACTTGGGGCTGGACGCCCATGGCTTCGGCCTTCTGCTTGCCATCAATGGCGCGGGCGCCTGCCTGGGCGCCCTGTGGGTGGCGGCCCGCGCGCACAAGCCGCGCCCCCTGCGCCAGATGGCGGCCGGCCTGGCCCTGCTCACCCTGGGCCTGCTGGCCGCCGGCCAGGCCCAGGGCCTGGCCCTGGCCGCGCTGGCGCTCTTCATCGCCGGCCTGGGCATGCTGCTCTTCTTTGCCACGGGCAACACCACCCTGCAAGCGCGCGTGCCCGATGCCCTGC
>CAYXCT010000099.1:0-7781 GCA_964463435.1 uncultured bacterium
AAGCCCCATCCATTTTAGGATGGGGCTTCTATGTGAAGTGGTTGGCAGACTAGGAATCGAACCTAGATTCGCTGAGTCAGAGTCAGCTGTCCTACCGTTAGACGATCTGCCATCAACGGCCCGGGCTGATTTTGGGCCGCTTTTACGGGAGCCGAGTTTCCCAAAACCCGGCCTTGCCGTCAACTATTTTTCAATGTCGATCAGCTCAACCTCGAACACCAGCACGCTGTCCGGGCCAATCTGCGGGCCCTGGCCGTGCGGGCCGTAGGCCAGGTCGCTGGGGATGACCAGGCGGTACTTGCTGCCCACCGGCATCAGCTGCAGGGCTTCCACCCAGCCGGGGATCACGCCGTTCACCGGGAACACCGCGGGCTCGCCGCGCTTGTAGCTGCTGTCGAACACCGTGCCGTCGATGAGCGTGCCCGTGTAGTGCACCTTCACCGTGTCGGTGGCCTTTGGCTTGGGGCCGTCGCCCTCCTTGATCACCTGGTACTGCAGGCCGCTGTCGGTCACCTTGACCCCGTGCTTCTTGGCATTGGCCTTCAGGTACTTCTCGCCATCCGCCCGGTTCTTGGCGCCGGCCTCCTTCTGGGTGGCCTGCTGCTCCTTCTGCTTGCGCTGGGTGAACTCGCGCGTCACGCGCTGCAGCTCATCGGCGCTGTACTTGGGCTCTTTGCCGGCCATGCCGTCCTTGAGGCCCGCGATCACGTCGTCCAGCTCCACATCGTCCTTGATGGCCGACAGGTTGTGGGCGATCTCGGTGCCGATGGCGTAGCCCAGCACGGGCTTGTCGTTGTCCACGGTGCTCTCCTTGGCAGCCAGGCCCAGGGGCAGCGCCAAGGCAGCGGCCAGCAGGCAGGCGAGGGTGATGCGCATAGTTCCTCCTTGAGGGCGCGGCAATATGCCGAGCCCGGGCAGTTTACCCGCGCCCTGGGGCCGGGTCAAGGCAAAGGGAGCCTTAGAAGCGGGCTCCCACCAGCGTGGTGCGCATCTCGCCAGAGCGCGTCACATCCAGGGCAGGCATGGCCAAAGCCACCTGGCTGCCCTCAATATGCAACATGGCGCCTTCGGGGTTGCGGGGGGAGATGGCCGCGCCAATGATGGTGGTGATGAGGCCGGCCACGGTCACCACGCCGCCCGTGATGGCCCAGCCCTGGCCCTCATCATAGGACGCCACCTGATCCGCGGTGTAATACCCCGGCTCGCCGCTGATGGTGTAATAGGCGCCCGCATTGTTGTTGGTGGACTTGTAGTAGGTGCTGGTGGCGTTGTTCATCTCAGAGACGCCGCAGCCCATCACCACGATGCCCACCAGGCCCACGCCCAGGCCGGTCCAGTCCAGGATCTCAGAGGTGGTCTTGCGGGCCCGGTAGTGGCGCATCTCTTCTGATTGCTCATCCACGGCCGCCTGGGCCGCCCGGGCCGCGTGGTGGCGCTTGGCCTTGGGGGCCGGGGCCTCATCGGCCTGGTCATCCGCGCTGGCGCTGGCTGTGGCGGGCTTGGCGCCGGCCAGGCTGTCCAGGCTCACCACCTCGCTGGTATCCGCGTCAAAGGCCTTCTTCACCTTGGCCAGGGGCACATCCACTTCCTTGCCCGCATCGGTCTGCACGCTCAGCACGCCCTCATCCACGCCCAGCACCGTGCCTGTCACCACGCTATGGTCCTTGAGGATGAGGCGCAAAGTCTGCGCCTGGCTCAAAGCCGGCAGCGCGACCAGCACCAACACCATTGCCAGCATGCCCATCAGCCTGCGCATAGCAGCCCCCTGAATGGTCCGTTATCGCCCATGGCTTGCCATCAGCCATTGGAATCCTAGTCCGTGTTTTGCCGCAAATCAACCACGCTTTTCTTGTGCCTTGGCTGGGCTTGGTTTACACTTTTGCCCATGACTATCCCTGCCCCCAAAGCCAAAGACCCCATGTCCCGCCTGGTGAAGGTGATGGCAGCCCTGCGCTCCAAGCAAGGCTGCCCCTGGGACAAGAAGCAGACCCACAAGAGCCTCAAGCCCTACCTCATTGAGGAGGCTTATGAGGCCCTGGAAGCCATTGACTCCGGCGATGATGACAAGCTGAAGGGCGAGCTGGGCGACCTGCTGCTGCAGAGCGTGTTCCACGCCCAGCTGGCGGCTGAGCGCAAGGCCTTCACCATGGACCAGGTGATCGACGGCATCAGCGACAAGCTCATCCGCCGGCACCCGCATGTGTTCGGCGGCCATTCAAAAGTTGGCGGCGAGGCCCAGCTCAAGCTGTGGGAAGAGATAAAGCTCAAAGAGAAGGAGCATCAGGCCCGCAAGAGCGCGGTGGACGGGGTGCCGGCCGCCATGCCCGCCCTGCTTCGCGCGCGCCGCGTGCTGGGCAAGGCCGGCAAGGCCAGGTTCCAATGGAGCAGCAAGGCCGGCGCCTGGGCCAAGATGGCCGAAGAGCTGAAGGAGTTCAAGCAGGCCGCTGGCAGCAGAAACCGGCGCCATGCCGAGGAGGAGCTGGGCGACCTGCTGATGGCCCTGGTGAACGTGGCGCGCTATGAGGGCTTGGACCCTGAGCATGCCCTGCATCAGGCCACTGCCAAGCTCATCCGCCGCTTCAAGCATGTGGAAGAGAGCCTATCCAGCGAAGGCCGGCGCATTGACAAGGAGCCGCTCAAGGTGCTGCTGCAGCGCTGGCAGGAGGCCAAAAAGGCGGAGAGGGCGCGCAACAAGAAGCCCAGGCGCGGCTTCCCTATTCTCTAGCAGGGGCTCCACACCCTGGCCCCTGGCTGGCCAGCCCTGCAAGCCCAGCCCATTTATCCCTTTGATTTTAGGCCCCGCCTCTTCCCTCAAGGCTTGGCATGGTTCATGCTTATAACATGGCTATACCCGCTTGGGAGGGAGCCATGTTGAGCACTGTGCCAAAAGAAGAGCAGATCAACTCAGCCCGGCGCTACTACTGGCTGAAGGAATGGAACAAGGCCATCCAGGAATACGAGCAGCTGCGCATGAGCTACCCCGGGGACATTGAGGTGCTGCAGGACCTGGCAGTTGCCTACCGCCGCGTTGGGCAAGAGAACAAGGCCGCGCAGATACTGCAAGAGGCGCTCGACTGCATGTGAGCCCGCAGGCCGCGGCTTAAAAAAGCGCCCAAAGGGCGCTTTTTTTGTGGGAAGATGGGCCATTCCCGCTCTTGGACGCCATGCAAAAGCCCAGCCAAAACCCATTTGAAGGCGTTGAGTTCTACCTCAATCATTGCCCGCACTGCCAGGCCTGGATATGGATGGAGTCGGACGAGCAGGCCTGCGCCAAGTGCGGCAAGTGGGTCTACCGCCGCACGCTGCCCTATGAGACGCGGCGCATCCTCTGCCGCGCCGACCAGCTGGAGGTGGTGGAGGAGGCCTGGGACATCTACCGCGGCCGCGACCCTGAGCTGGGGCGCCGCCGCCGTGAGCGCGAGCAGCAGGTGGAAGCGGCGCGCCAGGACCAGCGCCGCTTCATGAACCTGCTGGCGGAATGCCGCAACCTGCGCGAGGCCCGGCAAGCCCAGCAGCCAGCATCAGCCTTGAGCCTGGGCCCCGACAGCCAGGACCTGGCCTGGCGCGGCCTGGACAAGGCCGCCCGCCACCGCGGGGCCCTCTTGCGGCTGGACCTGCTGGAGCATGACAGCCTGACCGGGGTGCCGGACAAGGCCATGCTGCTGGAGCTGCCGGGCTACTTCTGCCTGGCCTTGCAGGTGGCTCAAGAGCACCCCGCGCTCAAGAGCATGGCCCTGGACTGCCTGCTGCGCAGCCTGGATGCCGTGGAGCGCCAGCACCTGGCCATGCTCTTCCCCCGCCTCAAGCTAGCGCCGGGCCAGGACCCTTACCCCCTGCTCACCCGGCAGCAGGCCGCCCTGCTGATGCGCGGGGTCACGCGGCGCCATTTCAGCGACCTGGCTGCCTGGCGCAGGCAAGCCTTGGACACGCTGGCTGAGGGCGACCAGGGCCTGGATGCCGAGCGCGCCCAGGCCTGCCGCGAGCAGGGCCAGCGCCGCCTGGAGAGCCTGCTCAAGCTGCTGCCAGCCGAGGAGCCAGAAGCCCCGGCAGAGCCCAGCCCTGCCAAGCCTGCCCCCAGCGCGCCGCTGGAGGAGGATGAGCAGGGGGAGGGGCAGAGCCTGAAAGAGCTCTACCGCAGGGTGGTCAAGCTCTGCCATCCTGACCTGGCCCAGGACCCGGCTGAGAAGGGCCGCCGCAACCGGCTCACGGCCCTGGCCACCCTGGCCCGCGACCGCAACAACATCGCCATCCTGCGCCGCCTGCTCCAGGAGCTGGGCGAGCCCCGCCCCGAGTGAGCGGTGCCAGCGCCAATGAAAAAGCCGCCCTTCGCATGAAGGGCGGCTTTTTTTGCTTGAAGGGCCGGGGCTAGGCCTTCTTGGCCAGGGCCACCTTGGGGAGGATGTGCCGCGCGATGTCGGCATCGCCCTTGGGCACGGGCACGCCATCAAAGAGCCACCAGGCCTCATCGTGCTCCACGGCCTGGCCGCGCTTGAGCAGGGCCAGCGGGCTCAAGGTCTCAAGCTCCAGCATGCCCGAATGGGTGAAGGCCTGGTGGGTGCAGCCAAAGTCGGGATACTCGGCGCCGGGCTGGAATCGGGTGGCTTTGATGAGGAGATGGCCGGCGCGGGCATAGGCCATCCAGCCTAAGGGCGTGGCCAGGCCCAGCTTGTTGGCCCCGCGCTTGGGGTCCGTGCCCAGCATCACATGCGCGGGGGTGAGGCGGAAGCGGGGGTCGCTCAGGTCGGTATAGGGCCACAGCACCAGCGGGGCCTGGGCCTGGTAGCGCAGGGGGTGCGGCCCGCGCGCGGGCAGGGGCAGCACGGCGCGGCCGCCCGGCCGCACCACGGTGAGCGGCCAGGCCGAGAGCCGCTGGGGCCGGGCCGCCTGGTTGCGCAGGCGGTGGCGCACGCGGGCCGCGGGCCGGCCGGGGAGCAGGCTTATCTCCATCTCCTTCTGGATGCCGGTCTTCCTCTCGGGCGGCTGCACCAAGAGCAGGGTCTGGCCGGTGATCACCACGCCCACCGGCGCGTTGTCCGGCTGGGTGCTGAAGCGGTTGTCCTCGGGCGCGTTCCACAGCCGGTGGCCGCCATAGACCCGCCACTGGGCGCCGCCGCGCTTGCCCAGCTGCTCGGGCCAGGTCTTCAGCTCGTTCTCGCCGCCCGCCAAGCCGAAGTGGATGATCCGCGGCCCCACCTCGGCGGTGGCCACCAGCTCCACCAAGCCGTTGCTCAGGCGCCAGCAGTCCTGCCAGCCCCCATAGGCGGCCCTCTCGACCAAGACCAGGTCCTTGCGGCTCATCGTGCGGCTCCCCCCTGCTTCAGCAATGGATCACGCGGTCCTTGCCCTTCTGCTTGGCCTCGTAGAGGCAGGCATCGGCCGCGCGCACCAGGTCAGAATCTTGGGACATCTCCTGCCGCAGGCTGGCCACGCCCAGCGAGACCGTCACGCTGAGCTCCTGCTCCGCCCCCTGCTTGTCCTTCACGCGGAAGGGATAGCGGCCCACGGCCTCGCGGAAGCGCTCGGCCAAGGGCACGGCTTCGCTGACCCGGTAATTGGGCAGCAGCAGGGCGATCTCTTCGCCGCCATAGCGGCAGACCACGCCCTTCTGCCCCACCACCTGCTTGGCGCTGCGGGCCACGAACTTCAGCACGTCATCGCCGGCCAGATGGCCATGGGCGTCATTGACCTTCTTGAAGTTGTCGATGTCGGCCATCACCAGCGAGAGCTCGCCCGGGGTGGCCTTGGCGAAGCTGAACTCCTTGGCCAGGCGCTGGTTGAAGTAGCCGCGGTTGAAGGTGCCGAGCAGGGCGTCAAAATCCTTCTCTTCGCCCTCGGGCTCGCCATCGCCCACATCCCGCCATTTGGGGCATGAGGGGCCGCACTTCTCAAGGCTCTCCAGCTCCATCTTGTAGGCCTGGCAGACCCACTTCACGTCCATCAGTGCGCAGACCCCGTCGCGCTCGGCGATCTGGGTGCGCGGCACCAGGTTCTGGCAGGGGTGCTGGTCCAGCGAATCGTTCACCCAGCAGGCCTCGCAGGTGCCGTTCTCCACCTTGTCGGTGGAGCCGTGCAGGCTGCAGGTGTAGTCATAGATGCCGCAGACGGGCACGCGGGCGCGGGAGATCTTCTTGAAGGAGCAGATGAAGGGGCTGCGGGGCGCGTCCGCCATGGCTCAGCTCGCCCGCCGCAGCCGCGCGGCGAAGAAGCCGTCCATGCCGTCCTGGCCCATCCAGGCCCTGAAGAAGCCCTCGCGCGTCACCAGCGGCTCGGGCAGGCGGCCCGCGGCCCGCTCAAAGGCGAAGCCCTCATTCTTGTCGAGGAAGCGGCCCACCACCTCCTCGTTCTCCTCTTCGGCCAGGGTGCAGGTGGCATAGATGAGGATGCCGCCCGGCTTGAGCAGCTTGCTGCTGGCCTCCAGCAGGGCCAGCTGGCGCTCGGCCTGCTGGCGGGGCGCCTCGGGCTTCACCTGCCAGCGCGCCTCCACCCGGCGGCGCAGCACGCCCAGCCCTGAGCAGGGCGCGTCCAAGAGCACGGCGTCCATGGTCCCCAGCAGGTCCTCGCGCGGGAACATCCCGTCGCGCACCTCCCAGCTGACCTGCGGCAGGCCCAGGCGGCGGGCGGAATTGGCCAGCTTGTCCAGGCCCTGGGCCTTGCGGTCAAAGGCCCACACCTTGCCGCTCAAGCCCACCAGCTCGGCCAGGTGGGTGCTCTTGCCGCCCGGCGCGGCGCACACATCGGCCACCTGCCAGCCCGGCTGGGGCGCCATCAGGCAGGCCACCATCTGCGAGCTCTCATCCTGCACGAAGAAATGGCCCTCGTTGAAGCCGGGCATGCGCCGCACGTCCCCGCCGCCGCGCACCTTGATGCCCTGCGGCGAATAGAGGCAGGCCTCGGCCTGGTAGCCCGCCGCGGCCAGCCGGCCGAGCAGGGCGTCGCGCCCGATCTTGAGGGGGTTGCTGCGCAGGGTCAGCGGCGGGGCCTGGTTGTTGGCCAGCAGCAGCTCGCGGGCGCGCTCAAAGCCCCAGCGCTGGGACCACTGCTCGGCCAGCCACTGGGGATGCGATGTCTCGATGGCCAGGGCCGCCACCGGGTCCAGGGGCAGGGGCGGCAGCTTCTTCTCGGCCTTCAGGCGGCAGGCCTCGCGCAGCACGCCGTTGACGAACTTGACGATGCCCTCGTGCCCGAAGCCGCGCGCCATCTCCACCGCGGTGTCCACGGCGGCCGAATCCGGCACCCGGTCCAGGTCCAGGATCTGGTGGATGGCCAGGCGCAGGTCGTTGCGCACCCAGGGCGAGAGGCTCTCCAGGGGCCGGTGGCAGACCTTGGAGAGGGTGTAATCCAGCCGGGCCATGGCCCGCACCGTGCCATACACCAGCTCGGTCATCAGGCCGCCGTCCTCGGCGGAGAGCTGGCTGCGCTTGAGCTGCTCGTCCAGCAGCTCCTTGGCGCGCATGTCCGAGGACTCGACCTTCACCAGCACGCGCAGGGCCAGCTCGCGCGCGGTGGGCGGGCGGCTGGGGGCGGCATGGGCGGCGTGGGCGCCGGGCGCGGCAGGGGAGCCCTGCCTCTGGCTCTGTGCGGGGGTGGCTTCCATGGGCCTCAGGCCAGGCCCTGGCGGATCTCGCGATCGAGGGCTTCCAAAGCCGCGATGCGCTTCTCCATGGGCGGGTGGGTGCTGAAGAGGGCGCTCAGGCCGCCGCCCGTGAAGGGGTTGGCGATCATGAGATGGGCGGTCTCGGGCCGGGCGCCCTCCAGCGGCTCGGTGCGGGCGATGCCGCTGG
>CAYXCT010000100.1:0-7608 GCA_964463435.1 uncultured bacterium
CCGCGCGCCAGCGCCCGAGGTGCAGTCCAAGATCAGCTTGCTGCCCAGGTTCATCCGGGGGCCGGTGAAGTCCAGGGTGTCTTGGGGGGTGCCCGGCAGGAGCAGCGCGTCCTCGGAGGCGTCGAAGTTGAGGCGCGCGGCGCGCAGCACAGCGCCCAGGTCGCGCGGGTCCACATCCGCATCCACCAGCACCGCCACCTTGGTGAGCGCCAGCTGGCCGGTGCCCATCAGGCCCAGGGCCGTGCTGATGCCCTGCTTGGCATGGCGCTGGCGCACCGCGGCCACCAGCAGGTTGTGGAAGCCGGCCTCATAGTAGGTCCAGAAGCCGGCGATCTCAGGGTGCAGCAGCTTGATGAGCGGCCCGGCAATCTCGTTGACCGCCTCGCCCCATACGCGGTCCTCCTGGGGCGGCTTGCCCACCAGGGTGGCGGGGTAGATGGCGTTCTTGCGGCGGGTGAGCGCGGTCATGCGGAAGACCGGGTAGGGCGCGGCCTGGCTGTAGTGGCCCATGTGGTCGCCAAAGGGGCCCTCCAGCCGCCGCTCGGCCAGGTCCACCTCGCCCTCCAGGATGAATTCGGCATTGGCCGGCACCCACAGGGGCTGGGTGAGGGCCCGCACCAGGGGCTGGGCCCTGCCGCGCAGCAGGCCGGCAAAGGGCAGCTCTTCCATGCCCTCGGGCAGGGGGAAGATGGCGGCCAGGGTCAGCGCAGGGTCGCCGCCCAGGGCCACGGCCACGCTCAGCTTGCCGGTCTTGCTCGCCGCGGCATGGGCCTCGGCGCCGCGCACGATCTGCCAGTGCAGGCCCGCCTGGCCGGGGCCAAAGACCTGCATCCTGTACATGCCCAGGTTCTGGCGGCCTGTGGCGGCATCCACGGTGCCCACCAGGGGCAGGGTGATGAAGTGGCCGCCATCCTTGGGCCAGCACTTGAGCGCTGGCAGCGAGGTAAGGTCCCCGGGCCGGCTCACCACCTGCTGCACGGGCGAGCTCCCCAAGCGGCGCACGCGCATGCTCAGGGCGCGGCCCAGGATGCTCTTCTCCCTCCACAATGCCTTCAGGCTGGGCGGCTGCAGCGCCTCCATCAGCCGGCCCAGCCGGCCGCCCAGCTCAGCCGGGGCCATGCCCAGGGCATGAGCGAGCCGGCCCGGGGTGGCGTTGAGGTTGATGGCCAGGGGGAAGCTGGAGCCCTTCACATCCTCAAAGAGCAGGGCAGGGCCGCCCTGCCGCATCTGCCTGAGGGCGATCTCGCTGACCTCGAGCTCGGGGTCCACCTGGGCGCGCACGCGCTTGAGCTCGCCCAGCTGCTCCAGCTCGCGCACATAGCTCTGCAGGTCCATGCCCCTCACTCAGCGGCCTCCAGCTGGCCCGGCTTCCACAGGTCGCCCTGGTCGTGGCCCAGCACCTGCAGCAGGCGCTGGGAGAAGCCCTTCTTCACCTCGTCCATGGTCAGCGGGTTCTGGTAGTAGGGCGGCATGAGGGGCATGATGACGGCCCCGTCCGCGGAGAGCTGGGCCGCGTTGCGCAGGGTCTGGGTGGAGAGCGGCGTCTCGCGCAGGCAGAGCACCAGCTGCCGCCGCTCCTTCAGCGCCACCAGGGCGCAGCGCGTCAGCAGGGTGTCGGCGATGCCGCAGGCCACCTTGTTCAGGGTGCCGGCTGAGCAGGGCAGGATGACCAGGCGGTCGAAGCGGGTGCTGCCCGAGCTGATGGCGGCGCTCAGGTCCTGGTCGCTGAACACTTGGCCCACCTTGGCGGCCAGCTCCTTCTCGCTCAGGCTGCTCTCATGGCGCAGCAGCTCCTTGCCCCACTTGGTCAAGATGAGGTACTTCTCGCCGGGCAGGCGGTCCAGGAAATCCAGGCTGAATTGGATGCCGGTGGCGCCGGTGATGCCTACCAGTGTGCGCATTCTCGCTCCTTTATCTCCACAACCCCACGGCCACATAGAGCAATACGGCAAAGCCCAGCCAGGCGTTCACGGTGAAGAAGCGGCTGCCCGGGTCCAGGCTGCTGCCCAGCCACTGCTCCAGGCCCAGCAGCAGCGCGGCCGGGGCCAGGGCCAGCCAGGCCCAGGCATTGCCAAAGCCCAGGCCCAGGCCGATCAGGCAAGCCAGGGCGCCCAGGTGCAGGAAGAGCGCGCTGAGCCGGGCGGCGCGGGCGCCAAAGCGGGCCGGGATGCTGTGCAGGCCTTCGCGGCGGTCGAAATCCATGTCCTGGATGGCGTAGAGCACATCAAAGCCAGAGACCCAGCAGAGCGTGAAGCCGCCTAGCAGGCAGGCCGCCAGGCTGGGCGGCCAGGCCTGGGCCGCAGCCATCCAGCCGCCCAGGGGCGCCAGGCCCAGGCCCAGGCCCACGCCCAGGTGGGCCGCGGGCGTGAAGCGCTTCATGAGCGGGTAGAGGATGAAGACCAGGGGCGGAATGGCGGCCAGGCGCAGGCACCAGCCGCCCAGGCCCAGGGCCGCAGCCAGGTAGAGCAGGCCGCCGGCCGCGGCCACGGCCCAGGCCGCGGCCAGGCTGAGCCTGCCGGAGGGGAGCTCGCGCGCCCGGGTGCGCGGGTTGCGGCCGTCAATGGCCCGGTCCAGGATGCGGTTGAGGGCCAGGGCCAGGGTGCGCGCGCCAGCGCCGGCCAGCAGCACCCATGCGATGAGAGGGAACAGGGCCGGGGCTTGGCCCGTCTTCTGGGACAGCCCGGCCAGCAGGCCCGCGAAGAGCATGGGCAGGCTGAAGAGGGTGTGCTCGATCTTGACGAAATTCCCCAGTATTTTGATCGTCGGCATGCTGCGGATTGTAGACCATACCATGCCTTCGCGCCACGAAGAAAGGCGGAAGCCGTCGGCAAGGAATGATTGACCCTGGCCATGGGCTCCCTTATACTCGCCAGCATTCCTTTTCATGCCCGGTCATCGAGGTCCCATTGCCTTTCATCAAGAATCCCCTGCTTTTGCTGCTCCCGCTGCTGCTTTGCTGCGCCTGGGCCGAGCCTTTGCGCGCGGATGCAGCCTCCGGCGATGGCACCTGCACCGTGGCCCCGGCTTCGCTGATCTCGGGGGTGCCGCAGAGCCTGGTGCTCACCTACACCGACAGCAGCGACAATTTCCAGTTCGCGGGCGGCTTGATCACCTTCTATTTCCCCCCCGAGTTCACGGCTCCCAACCGGGACAACTTCTACATCAGCCCCATCCAGTCCGGCTACCTCTACCCCACCGCCTTTGACGCCTACAATTTCTTGGGCGCCACGGTCACGGTCAAGGTGGCCAATGTGGCGGCGGGCACGCCCCTCCAGTTCTATTACGGCTACAACAGCACGGGCTTCATGGTGGTGACCCCCAGCGCCAGCAGCGGCATCATCGTGTCCAGCGACCCTGATGACACCAACATCCTCAACCTGGCGCCCCTGGCCGCGCAGCCAGTGCTGGCCTTGAGCTCGCCCACGGTCACCAGCACCAGCACCATCACTCCCACTTATACCGGCACGCCCACCCAGACCGCGGATGCCAGCCCCACCATCACGGTGACCGCCACCCCGCCCCCACCGGGGAGCACTGCCACCGTCACGCCCAGCATCACCCAGACCCCCTCGCGCACCTTCACGATGACCAGCACCATCTCCCTGACCAGGACCGGCACCCTCACCTGCACAGGCACCCGCACCGGGACAGGCACCCGCACCTCCACGGTGAGCCCCTCGGTCTCCCAGACCCCCACTGGCGTGCGGGCTGACAGCACCCCCACTGACACGCCTTCCGTCAGCCCCACGGTGACGGCCACGCCCACCGGATTTGCGCCCTTGGGCGGCGAGATCAGCGTGGATCCCAGCACCCTGGTCAAGCAGACCCTCCAGTCCATGACCATCGAGTGGGTCAATCCCCTGGCGTCCATCCCGGCCAGCGGCGGCTTGCTGGTGCTCGATTTCCCAGCCTGCTTCACCCCGCCCAGCAAGGCCAACTTCTCCATCGCCTCCAACCAGGCCCAGTACCTGCTCTCCACCGCCAGCCAGCCCTACACCTTCACCACCAATGCTGGCGGCACCCAGGTCAGCATCAAGCTGGCCAGCGTGCCAGCCGGCACGCCGGTGGATTTCCAGTTCGGCGGCGGGGCCGCGGGCTTTGTGGTCAACACCCTGGATGACAGCGCTCAGCTGGCGGCCGCGGGCTTCCTGGACGGGCCCAACACCAATCCCCTGTGGGCCGTGCCGCTCTCCTACCAGCCGGTCATCCAGCTCATAGACCCCACCCCTGTGCTGACTGCCACGCTCACGCCCACCCCCAGCATCACGCCCACCTTCAGCATCTCGCCGACCTGGTCGGTGAGCCCCACCATCACCGTCACCTACACCACCACGCCGCTGGGCAAGGTCATCCCCAACACGGCCTATGCCTATCCCAACCCCTTTGACCTGCGCTTCTTTGAGAAGGTGACCCTGCGCTTCCCGCCGGACCACGGCGTGGTGGTCGACATCTTCAAGGTCTCTGGCGAGCCGGTCACCCAGCTGCGCGGCGCGGCCATTGATGAGGCCGTGGGCTGGGCCATCTGGGATGGCCGCGACCAATACGGCCGCCAGGTGGCTGGCGGGGTCTATTTCTACCGCATCCGCGGCAGCGCCCGCAAGATGATGGGCAAATTCACGGTGCTGCATTGAGGAACCCTGTGCCCCGCATCTTTGGCTTCCCCTTGGCCCTGGCGCTCACGCTTGCCGCCGGCAGGCTCTTGGCTGATGGCTCGGCCATCACTGCCAATGACACGCTCGAGCTGACGCGCGACCCCCGGCCCGCGGCCCTGGGCGGCGCCTATTCGGCCCTGGCCGCGGGCCCGGACGCCATGAACTTCAACCCGGCCGGCCTCACCGACCTGCGCCTGACCGAGCTGCAGGTCAGCCACATGGCTTATGTGGAGGGCATCAACGGCGACACCGTGGAGCTGGGCATGCCCATCTACGGGCTGGGCGCCTGGGGCCTGGGCGGCAGCTGCGTCTACTCCAGCGACCAGGGCCGCGACAACTGGGGCAACAGCACCGGCACCTTTGGCAACTACGACACATCCCTGATGGTGGCTCTGGCCCTGCAATGGCGCGCTTTCAGCGCAGGCTTCACCTATCAGATCCTGCGCTCGGACTACGCGGTGCAGAACAAGGTGGAGGGCGCCTTCGCCCTGGGCTCGGACTTCAACTTCGGCCTGCAGGCGCGGCGCCTGCTGGACGGCCGCCTGGACTTGGGGCTCTCGGGCCAGAACTTCGGCACCCCCATGTCCCTGGGCAGCAGCATCTACTCGCTGCCCATGACCTGGAGCGGCGGCGCGGCCTGGTCCCTGATGCCCCAGTGGAAGCTGGCGGCCGAGTTCAGCCATCAGCCCATCGAGTTCTTCAATGCCTGGCACTTCGGCACCGAGTACAGCATCGACCTGGGCAGCTCCGGCAGCGTGGCCCTGCGCGCCGGCTACGTGGACAGCGCCCAGAGCCAGCTGGGCCAGGGCAGCGGCGCCTCGGCCGGCCTGGGCTTGGGCTGGTCCGCCTGGCGCTTCGACTACGCGGCCACCAGCATGGGCGATTTCGGCTTGGTGCATCGGCTGAGCTTGGCCTATACTTTTGGCGGGGATTGAGCCAGGCCCGCTGGTGATGGCCTGGATTGGGGCGCCCTGGCGGCGCCCCTTGTCATTTGTGGGCCTCTAGCGCAGCAGGAAGGAGGCGCGGGCCTGCTTGGCGAAAGCGCCCCGGCTGGAATACATGGCCTGGGCCTTGAGCACCAGGGTGTAGCGGCCGGATGGGGCGCGCCGGCCCCCGGCCAGGGTGCCGTCCCAGGTGAGGGCATTGGCCCCGGCGGGCAGCACCAGGCCCTCGGCCAGCTGCTTCACCGGCCTTGCCTGGCTGTCCTCCAGCCAGGCTTCCATGCTGGCCCGCTCGGTGAGCTTGAAGTCGGCGCGCAGGAAGCCCGTGCCCTGGGGCAGGCTCTGGCGCGCCAGGCGCAGGCCCTTGATGTCCACTCCCAGCCAGAGGTATTGGGCTGAGCCGCGCTCCAGCACCAGCAGCTGGCCATAGGGCCGGTAGAGGGCGATGCCGCGCGGCTGGTCCAGGTGGCCGTCGGAGCTGCCCGGGCTGCCCCAGGAATCCAGGTAGCCGAGGTCGGGGCTGAACTTGTGGATGCAGGCATTGGCGCGGTCCGTGACATACACATTGCCGTTGTAGTCCAGGGCCAGCCCTTCCAGATAGGCCAGGGGAAAGCCGCAGTCTTGGATGGAGAGCCGCGCCTGCAGGCGGCCATCCAGGCTGTAGCGCGAGACCCGGCTGTGGTACTGGTCCACCACGTAGCAGGCGCCCGGGCCCGGGGCGAAGCTCGCATCGCCCTGCTCGCGCACGGCCAGGGCCTGGGGCTGGGTGAGGCCCTGGGCTATGCCCGCAAGCGGGCGGCCCGCGGGGCTGAAGCAGAGGATGCGGTCCGCGCCGGGCTCTGAGACCCAGAGCCTGCCGCTGGCGCCATAGGCCACCCAGGTGGGGCCCTTGAAGGGCCCCAGGGAGCCGCGCCAGCTCAGGCGGCCGCCTGCCAGGCGCAGCAGGGCCACCCGCTGGTTGCCGGTGTCTGCCACCGCCACCCGGCCGTCAGAAAGCATGGCCACCCCGCAGGGGGATTTGAACTGGCCCTCGCCAGAGCCAAAGCTCCCGTAGCTGGCCAGGCTGGCGCCATCGGGGTTGTAGACCAGCTGGCCGGCCCCGGCATTGACGCCCAGCACGCAGAGCTGGTCATCATCCCCGCCCTGCTCGGCCAGGTGGGCGCAGGCCAGGCCCCGGGGGTCGGCGAAGCGCGCCTGCGGCCCCAGCAGGGCGCGCAAGAGGCTCTCCGTGCCGCGGTGCAGGCCCATGGGCGTGTGCCAGTAGGCCGGATACACCAGCGTGCTGGGCCCCTCCACCACGGAGGGCGCGGCCGCCAGGGGCAGGGCCGCCAAAAGGGCCAGGATGAGGGAGGTCAAGGATGGCCTACAGTGTGATCTTGATGACCGCGGCCACGGAGGAGGAGGCCGGCCGCCTTGCGCGCATGCTGGTGGAGCGCCGCCTGGCCGCCTGCGTCAGCCGGCTGCCGGGCCTGCGCTCCATCTATCGCTGGGAGGGCGCGGTGCAGGAGTCCGAGGAGGTGCTGCTCATCGCCAAGACCCTCAAGACGAAGGTAAAAGAGCTGGTCAAGGCGGTCAAGCGCGAACACAGCTACTCTGTGCCCGAGGTGCTCTCCCTGCCGGTCAAGGAGGGCAGCCGGGACTACTTGCGATGGCTCGATGAGAGCCTGAAGGAGGATTGAGGATGCCGGTGCGGATGAAGGTGAAGAGGATCCTCAGGCGCTCGCTGCAGCGCTTTGGCATGATGCGGGGCTCATCCCCGCTGCTCAGGCCCGAGCCCATCCAAGTGGCCGTCAATCGCATGCCGCTGGTGCTGTCGCCGCCGGAGGAAAAGGGTCCGATCGCTCCTCTGCCGCAACGCGCCCTTCCGCTCATCAAATGGCAGTTGCGGTATATTGACCAGCCCCAGGGCCGAACCTTGATGGCGCATCTCCCCACCTGCGCCAACTGCCATTCTTTTTCGCGCGATGGCAAGACGTTGGGGCTGGATATGGATGGGCCGCGGAACGACAAGGGCC
>CAYXCT010000101.1:0-7580 GCA_964463435.1 uncultured bacterium
TTCCGCCATCGAATGCGCGCGCTCCCACCTCAGGGGGGGGGGGCGGGGCGCGTGCGGCCCAAGGGCACATGGGGGAAGGTGGGGGTCCGGGTGGGGGTGGGGGTGCCGGTGGCGCTGGCAGTCGCTGTGTTGCTTGGCGTGGCCGTGGCGCTGGGCGTGGCCGTGCCCGTGGGCGAAGGCGAGACGGAGGCAGTAGCCGTGGCCGTGGGCGAGGGAGAAGCGGTGGAGCTGGGCGAGGGCGTGGGCGTGATGGTGGGCGTGTCCGTGAGGGTGCTGTTGGTTGGCACGCTGGTGAAGCTCAAGCTGGGCGTGGCGCTCAAGGTGCTGCTGGGCGAGCGGGTGGATGAGCCGGTGGCGCTGGGGCTGGCCGAGGCTGTGGCGCTGGCCGTGGCTGTGGGGCTGCGGGTCGCGCTGGCCGAAGCGGTCGGGCTGCCGCTGGGCGTGGCAGAGGCGCTGGGGCTGGGGCTTTGCGTGCTGGTGGCCGTGGGGCTAAAGCTCAGGGTGGGCGAGGGCGATGCGGTGCGGCTGGGCGTGGCAGTGAAGGTGGCGCTGCCCACGGGGCTTTGCGTGCTGGTGGGGGTGCAGGCCAAGTCTTGGATGACCTGCAAGGCGCTGAATTTGGCGTCATCGGTCACGCTGGAGCAGGTGATGTCCAAGATGCCGTTGCTCACCGTGCAGGTGCGGGTGAGCCCATAGGCGATGTATTCCCCGCCCGCGGCGCTGAAGATGTCCAGCCCGCTGATGACCTGGCTGCCCTGCAGGCTGACGTTGAAGACCCGGGAATTGGCCGAGCTGAAGTTGATCTCCGCCCACATCATGTAGACCGAGTAATTCCCGTTGGGCACGGCGAACTTGTATTCCAGCGTGCTGCCCCAGCAGCCGGACTGGTAGAGGGTGTCGTCGGTGGTGTTGGCGATGGGGTTGGTGACGATGGTCTCCGCGCTGCCGCCGATGTATCCCCAGCCGGTGGAGGTGCTGTAAGCCTGGTCCGCGGCCCAGGTGTTGCCATTGCCGGTGTAGGCGGGGCCGCCGCAATTGACGCGGTAGAGCGTGTTCATCTGGCAGACCGGCACCGGCGTGGCGCTGGCGCTGGGCGTCTGGCTGGCGCTGGCGCTCAGGCTGGGCGTGGCGCTGGGGGTGCGGGTCTCTGTGGCGCTGGGGCTGGGGCTCTGGGTGGCGCTGGGCGTGAGGGTCTGGGTGAAGGTGGGCGTGCCAGCGTAGGTGGTGGCCGTGGCGGAAGAGGTGGGGCTGAAGGCTGGCGTGATGGTGCTGGTGCGGCTGACTGTGGCCGTGGCGGTGCGGGTGAAGGTGGCGGTGCCCAGGTTGGGGGTGAAGGTGGGGCTGGGGCAGGCGCCGTCTTGCAGCAATTCTATGGCGTTGATCACCGGGTCATCGTAGGCGCCCGCGGTCAGCAGGATATCCACATAGCCGTTGGTGACCACGGCTGGGGCGATGATGTCATAAGCCGTGAATTCGGCGCCGGATGCGGCCACCAGGTCCAGGTTGGTGGCCACGGTGTTGCCCTGCACGGCCACGTTGAACTCGCGCTTCTGGGTGGCGGAATAGTAGATCTCCGCGAAGCACAAGCGGACATGGTAGTTGCCGTTGGCCACGTTGAAGCGGTATTCCAGCGTGGTGGTGCCATAGCGGCCGGTCTGGTAGAGCGTGGGGTCGCTTGTATTGGAGATGGTGTTGGTCACCGCGCCCTCCACCGCGCCCGCGGCCCAGGTGACATAGCCATAGCTTCCCGATGTGCCCACGCTGTAGGCTTGATCTGCCACCCAGGTCTGGCCCAGGTGGTCCTTGAAGGAGGCGGTGGCCCCGCAGTTGATGCGCTCGTAGCTGGTGGTGCAGGGCGTGGTGGTGGCCGTGGCCGTGGGGGTGGGCGTCTTTTGGGGCACGCAGAAGGCAGCCTCGGCATAGACTACGGGCGCGTTCCAGTTGAGGGCCACCTCGTTGTACTGGTAGTCGCCGATGGCGTCCACCCAGCTGGTGGCATTGGGCCAGCCCCCGCCCACCAGGCGGCCCGGCACCGGGTTGGTGATGCCGTCAGCGGCTGAGAGGCGGTCGTGCGGGTTCACCGGCGGGTTGATGCCGATGCCGGTCACATAGCTGCGGTCATAATAGTTGCGGCCTAAGATGTGGTCCAGCTGGGCCAGGGCGGCCTTGGTGTAGCTGGCGCTGGGCGAGAGCTGGTTGGCCACCATCAGGTTCATCACCTGCCGCGCCACGGTGCCATTGCAGCCCCAGTAGTACACGCCCAGGCCGCGGCCATAGGCATGGGCTTGCGAGTTGCTGACAATGGTGTTGGCCACGCTGAGGCAATCGGCTGTGGCGCTGGCCACGAGTGTGCTGCTGCGGCCGCTCTGGTTGCCGGGGTTGAGCAGGTAGGTGAAGATGCCCAGGTTGCCCAGGCTGGCGGAATTGCCGGGGTCGCCCCAGTCCCAGTTGAAGTCCACCACCGGGCTGGGCCGGGCCGCGATGCGGGCCTCCACATCGGCCAGGGCCGTGCTGCTGCCCGTGGCGTCCCAGACCTCGGCCGCGGCCCACAGCCTGGCCGGGCCGTCCGGCAGCTGGCCCGAGGTGGTGGCGGTGTAGTCGCCGCAGTAGCCCTCGCCGCTCGTGGGCCAGAGCCCGTTGGGGTTGGCCTGCAGCCAGGCGTAGGCGCTGTTGGCCGCGGCCAGGTAATTGGCGGCGCTGGCGGCGTCATAGGCCTGGTAGATGCGGCTGGCCTTGGCCATGATGGCGCAGAAGCTGGCCGTGGCGTGCGAGCTGGCCGGCACGAAATAGCGGGTGCCGGTGTCAGCCTCGGGCATGATCTCAGCCGGGGAATAGCTGGGGCCTGCCGGGAAGCCCGAGGGCACCAGCTTGTCGGCCACGGCGCCGCTGGGCAGCTGCATCTTGAGCAGGAAATCCAGCTCGTATTTCACTTCAGTGAGATAATCGGGCATGCCGCTGATGTGGCTGGGCATCTGCAGCACGTAATTGGAGATGTTGCCGCTGAACTGCTCCCAGGCCTGCAGCAGCATGCCGGCCGCGAAGGCGCCGTTCAAGGTGTACTTGCCGTAGTCGCCGGCATCATGCCAGCCGCCGGCGCCATTCTTGGTGCCGCCGCCGATGAGGCTGGTGTCGCCATCCGTGGTGTGGCAGGCGCCGTGCGACCAGGTGGTGCCATTGAAGGTGCAGCTGACAGCCTCGCCGCAGCGCCACATCAAAAAGCCGGCCATGCACTCGGAGAGCGGGCCGTTGTAGACATCATCGCCGATGCTGAAGGTGGCGGACTGGCCCACCCCGGGCACATTGACATAGTAGCTGCCCGCGGTGGTCAGGCTGCTGAAATCGAGCACCTGCACCGTGGTGGAGGTCTCGGTGTCGGTGAAGGCAGCGCCCGGGGTGCCGCTGAAGGCTGTGGCGCTGGTGGAGGCATTGACCACGGTGAAGGAGCTGGCAGTCACATCAATGGTGGCCAGCTTGGGCCCGTTTGTGATGAAGCCGATTGAATTCAGACGAATGTCTGTATTGGCCGCAGCCACAGGGCTGCTGGCCAAGGCGCAGAAGATCAAGAAGAGGAACAAGGTTATCTTGGATTTTGGCATGAACACTAGAAAGGAAGAGAAGGGTCCATGACCCGCGGGGCCAAAAAAAGTATACTCTAGGGCAATCAAAAAACAATAAAATAGCCTGATTGAGCGATTAATGAATCAGTATAAGTGGCCGGCAGAGCCATTTTTCTGATATGCTGATATCCATACTTTGAAACAAGGGAGCGACCATGCCCAAGACCGAGATGATAGAGTTTCCAGACAACTTTCAGGCTTTCAGGGCCCTGGCCGCGGCTGAGGATGCCATGCGCAGCTATGTGCGCGTGAGCTGCAACCTGGTGCCCTGCAATGACCGTGATGTCTGGATAGGCCTGGTAGACATGGTTGGCACTTCGCGGGTGCTGGATGTGCAGCTGCGGCAGGGGCAATGCGAAGCCCGGGTGGCCTACAACAACCAGCATTTTGACCAAGTGGAGAAGGAGCGCCGCCCCATCTTGGGCTCCCACGCCGGCTGCCATGACCTCTTCTACCCGGTGCTGGCCAAGGGCCGCTTTTTGGGCTGGCTGGTCTCCGGGCCCTTCAACCTGAAGCTGCCCAGGAGGGCTGCCCTGGCCGAGCAGTGGCGCGCTTGGACCGGCCAGCCGCCGACCCTCACCTCGCCTGATTTCATGGAATATGTGAATGCGGTCAGCGAGCTGCCAGTGCTGGATGGCGGGCTGCTGGAGTGCCATTTTGAGCTCAACCGCCTGCTGGCGCGCCTGCTCACCGGCGCCGCGGATGCCAATGACCTGCTGGCCCAGGTGGAGGACCTGAAGGTGAAGGGCTTTGCCATGGATGCGGTGCGCCAGGGCTGGGTGAACGCCGCGGCCTGGGGCCGCCAGGCCAGCGCGGTCTCGCCGACCTACTGGCGGCTGGGGGCCTTGGAGCCCTGGGAGAAGCGGGAGCTGGGCATCAACCGCGCGCCCGAGGTGGCCCTGGCCGCCATGCCCTGGGACCCGCTCCATCCCGAGAACGCCGCGGCCCAGTCGCGCAGCCTGCAGCTGGCCTGCGCCCGGCTGGCGCGGCAGCTGCCCGAGACCGTGGCAGACAAGCTGGAGAACTGGGGCGCGCTGTTCCTCACCTCGCTCAAGCCGGGGCAGGGGCCCACCCAGGCGAGGCTTGAGCTGGCTGAGCGCGCGCGCAAGCTGGTGGAGCTGGCCAGCCGCGAGACCGGCACCGCGGTGCTGGTGGGCGTGGGCGAGAAGGTGGATAGCCCGGTGCATCTGGAAGCCTCGGCCCGCGATGCCAGCCGGGCCCTGCAATGGTGCGTGTACTTGGGCAAGCCCGTGGTCTTCTTTGAGGATTTGGCCCTGGAGGATGAGCCGCTGGGCCTGGCCGGCCTGGCAGCCGCCTCGCGCGGGCTGCGCGAGGCCCTGGTGCGCGGCGCGCGGGCCGAGCTGGAAGCCTCGCGCGACCTCTTCGTGCGCAGCATGCTCAGGGTCACCGGCGAGAGGCCGGAGGCCGTGCGCGCCCATCTCATGGCCATGGTGGCCCAGGCCGTGGACCTGGTGGAGCGCCGCTCTGGCCTGCCCACGGATGGCCTCAAGGAGCTGACCGAGAACTGGGAGACGCGCCTGGCCGGGGTGCAGGCCAGCTCGGACCTGGTGGCGGAGTTCAAGGCCATCTTGGAGGCGGCGTCCACGCTGCTCAAGGGCAGGGAGCAGGGGGGGGCGGATCTGGGCATGGCCCAGCTGGTGATGCGCATGGAGCGGAATTTCATGGAAGACCATCAGCTGGGCCGCACGGCCCGCCAGATGGGCATCTCAGCCTCGGCCCTGGGCCGGCGCTTCAAGGCCTTTGCCGGTGTCGGCTTCAGCGAATATCTCCAGCGCGTGCGCATCGAGCAGGCGCGCCGCCTGCTGAGGGGCAGCTCCATGAGCGTGGCAGCCATCAGCCAAGAATGCGGCTACACCAGCTCCAGCTATTTTGTGCGGGCATTCAAAAAGGAGATGAAAGAGACGCCCCAGGCCTATCGCCGGCGCATGGCGGAAAAACTGGCTGAAAATGGGCCAGACGATTGAATAAAGATTGAAACGTTAATGCAAGATAATTGAAATTGTATTGATTATAGGTCCGGTATAGTTGACTTGATAAGAAGCCTCAATTTGGGGTTAGGGCTCATGCAAAATCGAGCCTCTTCTAAAGGTCAATTATGGGCCAGCGTCCCGTCTGCCGGACACAAATTAGGATGAGCCAATCCAAAAAGGTTGGGCTGCTAGTCGGCCTGGCTTTGGCTTGCCTGACTTTGCCCGCGAGCCTGGCTGCCACTTCTTATATTTATGGCATCACCATGGTCCCGCCCTCCGCAGCCCCTGGCACCACCGTGGCGGTCACCATCGAGTACAGCGATGATTCGCCCTCGGAGAATCCCTTCCTCTTGCTGGCCGTGCGCCCCTCCACGGGCGCCAATTCTGGCACCACCATTGCCAGCTGCCCGGCCGCGGGCCAGACCTTTTTGGTGAACGGCACCTGCAGCACGGGCGGAGCCTGCGCCAATGGCGGCAGCACCTCGGACAACGGCTACTCCCTGCCGACGGTGGCGAGCCTGAATCCGCACTCCTTCATCACCTTGAACGTCACCATCCCCACCACCCTGACCGGCGGCACCAGCTACAACATCATCGGCCAAGTGGGCGCCTTCTGGACCCAGTGCAGCGGCAACAATGCCCAGGGCACCGCCTATGCCACCTTCACCACCAACCCGCCCACGCCCAACCTCATCGTCTCTTCCCAGGCCCTGGCCACCACGGCCGAGCCGGGGGGCCTGGTGCTCTACACCATCAGCTACACCCTCACCAACGAGAGCAACCTCACCATCACCGCCCAGGTGCCTGCCGGCTTGACCCTGCTGGAGGTCGAGAACAACGGCAGCAGCACCGGCACCACGGCGGGCAGCACCATGACCTGGGCCTTGGGCAGCACGCCGGGCCAGATCTCGGGCACGGTCAGCTACCTCTGCCGCGTGAACGCGGGCCTGAGCGTGGGCACGGTGCTGACCAGCGTGGCCACGGCGGTCACCGACCAGGTGCCGGCGGGGCTCGTCACCACGGCCAGCTCCACCATTGACGGCGGCCTGACCCTGGCCAAATCTGAGAGCGTCACCTCGGCCGCGCCGGGCTCCCAGGTCACCTACACCTTGAGCTGGGCCCTCACCGGCAACAGCCTGCGCAGCGACGACCCCTATGACCTCAACAGCGGGGCCATGTCCACCTGGGGCTTCGACAATTCCGGCTACTTCGTGGTGCCCGATGGCGGGGTGTCGGGCACTTGGACTTTGATGCCCGACCCATCAGGCGGCAATTACCTTCAGGGCTTCGGCAACAACACCAACTACCCTGTCCTGCTGCGCAGCAATGCGGTGGGCGCCTGCTCCAACTACACGGTGCAGGGCGACCTGATGGTGGACACCAGCCAGACCGCGGCGGCGGGCATGGACGCCCACATGGTGCTGATGGACAACGGGCAGGCCGGGGCCGCGGCCCTGGCCTACATGCTGGGCATCTCCGCCGACCCCACCCCGGCCAAGGTCTACCTGCAGCGCAACAACGGGTCCACCGTGGCCTGGGGCGGCACCGGCAGCCCCAACACCATGCCCAATGCCGCCAGCGCCTTCAACAATGGGGTCGGCATCGTGGTGGGCGCCTGGTACACCGTGTCCGTGCAGATGACCAGCTCTGGGGCGGGGCTGCGCTTTCAGGTCAAGGTCTGGCCGCGCGGCACGCCCGCGCCCGCCACCAACACCCTGGATTGGACGGACCCCGCGCCCCTGGCCTGCGCGCCCGCCACCAACCATGTGGGCTGGCAGGCCGACAAGAACGTGGATGACTACGACAATCTGGCGGTCGTCGGCCCGGCCGTGGCCACCAACATGCGGGTCTATGACACCGTGCCGGCCGGCATCGCCTACGCCGGCTGCGCGGCCTGCTCAGCCCCAGGCTCGCCCTATCCGGGAATGGTCTGGTGGAGCTTCCCGGGCGCCACCACGGCCAATGCCACGGG
>CAYXCT010000102.1:0-7566 GCA_964463435.1 uncultured bacterium
CCCGCTGACTATTACGCCATCAACCTGAGCCCCGAGCGTTTCGCGGCTCTGGGGCTCACGCCCGTGAACCTGGCCGAGCTTTCCGGCCAAGTGGGCGAGAAGGTGGCGGGCCGGCCCGGCGGCGCGGTGAGCCTGGCCGTGGGCTTCGCCCAGATCTTCACCGCGCTCCCGGGCTTGAAGAGCCTGATGGCCTACTGGTACCACTTTGCCATCATGTTCGAGGCGCTCTTCATCCTCACCACCATCGATGCCGGCACGCGCGTGGCCCGCTTTGTGGTGCAGGAGTTCGGCGGCCGCTTCTTCAAGCCCTTGGGCCGCATCCATTCGCTGCCCGCCAGCTTCTTCGCCACCGGCCTGGTGGTCTTCGCCTGGGCCTACTTCATCTGGACCGGCTCGGTGGCCACGCTGTGGCCCATGTTCGGCGTGGCCAACCAGCTGCTGGCCGTGGTGGCCCTGGCCACGGCCTGCGTGGTGCTGCTGCAGGCCGGCAAGCTCAAGCTCTTGTGGGTTCCGCTGCTGCCCCTGGCCTTTCTGGCCGTGGTGACCTTGGATGCCGCCTGCCTGAACATCGTCAACAACTACTGGCCCCTGACCAGCACGCCCGACAAGGCCGTGCTGGGCTGGGTCAACATCATCTTGAGCCTGGTGATGATCGCCTGCGTGCTGGTGGTGCTGGCCGAATCCTTCCGCTGCTGCAAGGGCCTGCTCAAGGCCGGTCCGGCCAAGCAAGGGGAAGAGAAGGTCTTTGGATTGCAATGAACCCTGCGCTAGGAGCCTGGCATGAAGATAGAGGTGCGCAAGCCCTTGCCTGAAGAGGCCAAGCTGGCCCAGTCCTGGCCCATCTGGACCTGCCCGGCCAGCGAGTTCGACTGGAGCTATGACGAGCCCGAGACCTGCCTCATCCTCGAAGGCCAGGTCACGGTGACCCACTCCGCCGGCAGCGCCAGCTTCGGCCCTGGCGACTGGGTGGTGTTCCCGCAGGGGCTCAGCTGCAAGTGGAAGGTGGCCAAGGCGGTGAAGAAGCATTATCGGTTTGGATGAGCGTTTGACGATCCCTTGATATCACTTTAGCCCACAGACCACGAGGGTTTGATGCTCCTGCTGCTTCTTCTGCCGCTGATAGGTTTGGCTGGCTGGGCCGCGCTCATCTACAACCGCCTAATCGCCTACCGCAACGAGGCTGAGCGGAGCTGGGCCCAGGTGGATGTGCAGCTGAAGCTGCGGCATGACCTGCTGCCCAAGCTGGTGGAAGTGGTGAAGGGTGCCATGGAATTTGAGAAGGGCACGCTCACGGCCATTGTTGAGGCTAGGGGCAAGGCCTTGGCAGGCACAGGGCAAGGCTTGCCGACCGCTGGGCAGGTGCAGGCAGAAGCAGCGCTGACGCCCTTGCTGGGCCGCTTTTTTGGCTTGTGGGAGAAGTACCCGGAGCTGAAGAGCAATAGCAGCGCCATGGACCTGCAGCATGAGGTGAGCAGGGTGGAAGAGCGCATCGCCTATGCGCGCACGCATTACAACGGCGTGGTGGCCAATTACAACACCCTCTTGCAGCAGGTGCCTGACACTTGGGTGGCTGGCCTGGCTCAGTGCAAGGCCTTGCCCTATTTTGAAGCCCCGGAAGGGGATCGCGCTGACCCAGTGCTTGACCTGGCCCGTTGACATGCCCTTCCATCCTCTGCCTGCCCAAACAGTCTTCGAAGCGCGGCACGGCGCGGCTCAAGCCACGCTGCTATTGTGCGGGCTCCTTGCGTTCGCTTATGCCCTGACCTTTTGCGGCTTTGGGCTGGCGGCGTGGATCTTTATCTTCATCCGCTTTGGCGCCATCAGCCAGCTCTGGGCCTGGATGCTGATCAGCATGGGCGGGGGAGTGGCCCTGGCTTTGGTCAGCATAGGGTTTGCCTATTACCAGAGCTTGGATGACAGCCTGGCTGCCTTGGGCGCCAAGTGGGCTGATCCCAAGGACCCTGACATGGAAGCGGTGCAGGGCATTGCCCAGGATCTTGAGCTGGCCTGCGGCACCGGGCCTTTGCAAGTGGCGGTGCAGGAGACGCGCGGCTTGAACGCTTTTGCCTTGATGGACAGGCAGGGCCGGGCCGTGCTGGGCGTCACCCGGGGCTTGCTGGCCGCGCTCGACAAGGCTGAGCTGGAGGCAGTGCTGGCGCATGAGGCCGCCCATATCATCCACCATGATGCGCGGCTGAACACCTTTGCCGGGGGATTGCTGGATGCCCTGGGAGGCCTGACGGAGAACCTGGGAGTGGAGCCTGCCAGCTTTGAAGGGCCCTATGCCAGGAGAGAGCAGCCTTCTATCTTTTTCTTCAAATGGATCGCCCAGCTGGGCTATGGCCTGGCGCTGCTGCTGAGAGCCGCGCTCTCGCGCGAAAGGGAATACCTGGCCGATGCCCATGCGGTTGAGATCTGCTCGCTGCCGCAGGAGCTGGCCGATGCCCTGTTCAAGATAGCGACCCGCGGCCGGGGCGGGGCAGAGCTCCCGCGGCTCTGGGCGCCTGTCTTCATCATCAACCCCCTGGCCAGCCGCATGGATGAGGCGGATGGCCTGTTCTCCGACCTTTTCAGCACCCATCCCCCGGTCGCCGAGCGCATCAAGCGGCTGCTGGCCTATGCCGGGGCCAATCGCCAGGGCGCCCCGCTGCAGGTCTTCATGGGAGCGCGCATCGAGGGGGCTGCCGCCGAGGGCTATTACCTGAAGCAGAGCGGCAGCTGGGTGGGCCCCCTGTCTGCGCAGGCTCTGATGGCGCAAGAGAATGTCAATGCCTCCAGCTGGGTCTGCCCCGGGCCCCAGCAGGCCCCGGTGCGCCTTTTCTCGCTGCCAGCCCTGGCCGAGGCCTGGAGGCAGCGCACCGACCCCATGCAGCAGGACGCTCCCCGCTGCCCGCGCTGCCACAGGCCCCTGCAAGCCAGCGCCCCGGGCTGGGCCTGCGCCAGTTGCGGGGGAAGCCTGCTCATGGCCGACGATTTCGGCATCGACCCTTTCCAATGCTTTCGGCCTGATCGCTTGGCCGCGGCCTGGCTCGGGCATCCTTCCGCGGGATTGGAAGGCCCGGCGCAGATGCCGGGCATTGATTGCCCTGTCTGCCACCAGCCCATGCAGATGGGCTCCATCAAGTTCGCGCCCCAGGTGGTGCTGGACCGGTGCAAGGACAGGCAATGCGGAGCAATCTGGTTCGATAAGGGTGAGCTTGAAGGGATTCAGCGCGCGCTTGGGATTTAGAGGAGGTCAAATGAAACGTTTGGTGATGACCTTTTCCCTTTTAGTGCTCCTGATACCAAAGGCCTGGGCTGAATCGCCTGATGTCGAGGCTTTTCCACGCTGCATCAAGGATCTTATTGCCGGCAAATGGGATGCCAGTCATGACATCAGCTTGAATCGAGTTTTTAGGGGTGATTTGAATCGGCTATTAGTTACTGAGCAGTATGGCATGCTTGATTCAATAGCTGCTGTATTAAGAGAACGCGGCACCGAATTTACAAATGGAGACCCAGCTATCTATAATTTTTATATTGCGCTGGGTAGGGTTGGCTTGAATGGTGGTGTTGAAGAACTGGAAAATCCGGCAGGTATGGCAGCCAAAACAATTTTGTTGAATAATTGGCTTCAAAAGGATAGGTCAGGGACAGCGTTAATCGTGATGGCTGAACATCAATCTTCTTTGGCGCAAAATGCGCGTGGTACTGGCTGGGCATCAAGCGTCACCGCTGCGGGCTGGGAAGGGCTTCATACTCATAATGAGTTATGTTCACATTATTGTGATGAGGCCGAAGCTATTCTCCCCAATGACCCACATCTTGCGGATTTGCGGGTGAGTTTGGCATTAAATCAAGACACTAGCTCTGGTGCGGTTTTAGCTATAGCAGACAAAGTACATAGAAATTACCCGAAATACCCATTTGCTGATTGCAAGGCTGCGTTTTATTTTCTTCCCAGGTGGCAAGGGGAACCGGGGGACCTTGAGCGATGGGCTAATTTAGTTGCAAGCCGGCCGGATGGATTAGGAGACGAAGCATATACTCGCTTGGCATTTTCGCAGGCGATGTCGCATGACTTTGGCCTATTAAAAGAGACAAAGCTGAGCTGGGAACGGATTGCGCATGGATATGAATTGATGCAGAAACGACACCCTAATTCCCAAAGCAATAAAAGCCGCTGGATGTATTTTTTGTATATGCATGGGGATATGGCAGGCGCGGCAGCTCTTTATGCGCATAGCATTGATTTCGATCGTATGGTATGGGGGAGGCGTTCTAGATTTGATAGGTGTAAAGCTGACTTGGATGCATGGATGAAATTGCATATGAAGGCTTCTGGTGGCGGCAATTAATATGATGAATTTTTTAAAAGATAATTTAACCATCTATTGTTAAAGGAGCCCCATGACCCCAGACAACAGCCCCGGCCAGCAGCACCACCAGCGCTTTCTGGCGCAGCACGCCCATCTCAATTCGACCTTCGGCAACGACTGGTTCGCGCGCAAGGCAGAGCTCTTCGCCCGCTTCTTCGGCACGCCGGTGTTCCTGGTGGTGCAGACCGTGGTGGTGGCGGTCTGGATAGGCCTCAATGTGCTGGGCCTGACCAAGTTCGATGTCTATCCCTTCATCCTGCTCAACCTGGCCTTCAGCCTGCAGGCCGCCTACGCCGCCCCGCTCATCCTGCTGGCGCAGACCCGGCAGTCTGACCGCGACAAGGCTCATGCCGATGCCGATGCCCAGCATCGCGAGGCGCTGGCCGAGGCGGCCATGCAGCGCCAAGAGCTGGCCAATCAGCAGGCTGAGCGCCTGATGGTGCTGCTCAACCAGAACACCGAGCTGACCGCCATGGTGCAGAGGCTCAGCCGGCACATAGACCAGCTGACCGCTGAGATGCACAAGAAGCTGGTGCAAGGCTAGGCATGATAGGCAGGGAAGGGAGCTCAAGCAGAAGGGCCGCCAAGCAGGCGGCCCTTCTTATTATATTCGCATTCACTTTGGTACATCTTAGACAAGCATTTGGCGCCTGGGCCGCTTAGCATGGCAGCATCAGATCCTATGCGACCCATCAAGGAGGCGTTCATGGCAGAAGAGAGCATGCGGGCCGGGCAAGAGCCAGGGCAGGCGCCCCGCAGGGCAGGGGAATGGCTGGGCCTGGCTGGCGTGATGCTGGCGGCCATCGGGCTGCGCTTCATCGGCTTGCAGCAGAACGGCTTTGGCAACGCCTATTACGCGGCCGCGGTGCGCAGCATGATGTCCAGCTGGCACAACTTCTGGTTCTGCTCCTTTGACCCGGCCGGCTTTGTCACCGTGGACAAGCCGCCGCTGGCCCTGTGGGCCCAGGTGGCCAGCGCCAAGCTCTTCGGCTTCAGCGGCTTCAGCCTCATGCTGCCCCAGGCCGTGGAGGGGTGCCTGAGCGTGCTGCTGGTCTGGCACCTGGTCCGCCGGCGCTTTGGCGCCGGCGCTGGCCTGCTGGCCGGCCTGGCCATGGCCTGCATGCCCGTGGCCGTGGCCGTGGACCGCTTCAACAATGTGGATAGCGCCGTGGTCCTTCTGGTGCTGCTGGCGGCCTGGGCCTTCTGCTTGGCCTGGGAGCGGGGCAAGCTGGGCTGGCTGCTGCTGGCCGCGGCCTTTGCCGGCCTGGGCTTCAACGCCAAGATGATGGCCGCCTTTGTGGCCTTGCCCGTGTTCTACGGCATCTACCTCTTCTTTGCGCCCCTGGGATGGGGAAAGCGGCTGGCGCACCTGGCCCTGGCCAGCCTGTTGCTGGCTCTCGTGGCGCTCTCCTGGCCCTTGTCCGTGGACTTGACGCCGCCGGACCAGCGTCCCTTTGTGGGCAGCACGCAGGACAATTCCATGATAGGCCTGTCCCTGGGCTGGAACGGCTTTCAGCGCCTGCTGACCCGGGGGCACGGCTTCCGCCGGCCGGGGCTGGAAGGCCGGCAGGCAGAGCCAGGCCAGCCACCCGCAGGCGCGCAGGTTCCAGCCGGGCAGGGCATGCAAGGGCAGTGGCCGGGCCGGCGGGGCCAGGGCGGCTTCATGGGCACGGGCGAGCCGGGATTGTTGCGCCTGGCCAACACCCAGATGGCCGGCCAGGTGGCCTGGCTGCTGCCCCTGGGCCTGCTGGGCGCGCTGGCTGGCTGGGGCCGCTGGCGCAGGCCCCTCACTGCCCGGCAGCGCGACCTGCTGTTCTGGGCCGGCTGGTTCTTCATGGATGCCCTGGTGCTGAGCTTCATGCGCGGGGCCATGCATCCTTATTACCTGGTGCTGCTGGCGCCATCCGCGGCCGCGCTCTTTGGCATTGGCGCCTGGCAGCTCTGGCAGCGCGTGCAAGCCGCGCCCCAGGCGCAGCCCGTGTGGCATGGCTGGCCCGCGTTCTGGGGCGATGGCCATCTGGCCTGGGCCTTGGCGCTGCCCGCGGGCATCTTGCTCACCGCGCTCTGGCAGGACCGCATCTTGGCCCCCAGCGCGGATTGGGCCCTGTGGCTGCGGCCCCTGCTGTGGGCGGGCGCGGGCCTCTCCAGCCTGGCCCTGCTGCTGGCCCTGCGCAAGCCTGGCTTGAAGCGGCTGGCCGGCCCGGGCCTGGCCCTGGGCCTGGCAGGGCTGCTGCTCTGCCCCTTGGCCTGGTCCCTCACCTCGCTCATCAGCCCGGCCCGCTTGCCAGAGGCCGGGCCGCATGAGCAGAGGCCGGGCGGCTTTGGCATGGAGATGAGCGATGCCGCGACCCGCAAGCTGCTGGGCTTTTTGAACAGCCATGCCAAGGGAGAGCGATTCATCCTGGCGGCCCAGAATGTGCGCCCTGTGGCGCCCATCATCATCCAGACCGGGCAGGCAGCCCTGGCCGCGGGCGGATTCATGGGCGGCGACCCCATCTTGAGCGTGGATGAGCTCGCCAAGATGGCGCAAGAGCGCCAATTCCGCTACTTCATGCTGCAGCAGGGCCGGGGCGCTGGCCGCGGCCCTGGGGGCAGCGGTGCTCCCCAGGGCCAGCCTGCCGAGCCAGGGCTGGCTGGCTGGGGCATGCAGGGCCCGCAGCAGCAGGAGCTGGCGCAATGGGTGCGCAGCCATGGCAAGCTGGTGGACCCGGGATTGTGGCGGCTGGATGAGCCGGCAGATGCGGGCCAGGCCCTGGCCGGGCCGGGCTTTGCCGGGCGCGCAGGCGCTGGCGGCATGCAGCTCTATGATTTGTCAGGGGAATGAGCTGGGCACAAAAAACAGCCGCCTATGAAAAGGCGGCTGTTTTTTGTGGGGAAGATCAGTAGCCGTAGGTGGTGTAGGCAACGCCAAAAGAGTCGAGGATGCTGCTGTTGACGTAGATGTAGCTGTTGGCATGGCCGTACATGGTGTCACCACCGTCATCATAAATCCAACCAGTGCCCGTGTAAGCGCCACCAGTAAAGATGGCCGTGTAAGCAGCGGGCGCGGTAGCAGCAATGTAGCCGCCCAGGTTGGTCTCATTGACAGCATTACCGCTAGGATTGGACCAAGCCACCGTCAGGGTGTTCTTGGGGTTCTTGCCAGTCACCTTGACCTGCGGGATGTTGTCGATGTAGGCAACCGAGCCGCCCGTGCTGAACCAGCTCA
>CAYXCT010000103.1:0-7518 GCA_964463435.1 uncultured bacterium
AAGAGGAAGATGTCCTGCAGCACCACCACTTCGCCCTCCATGCCCAGCACCTCGCTCACATGGGTGATGCGGCGGCTGCCGTCCTTGAGCCGGGCGGCTTGCACGATGATGTCCACGGCCGAGGCGATCTGCGACCGCACCACCTTCAGCGGCAGGTCCACCCCGGACATCAGGCACAGGGTCTCCAGCCGCGCCACGGCATCGCGGGGGGTGTTGGCGTGCACCGTGGTCAGGCTGCCCTCATGGCCGGTGTTCATGGCCTGCAGCATGTCCAGGGCCTCGCCGCCGCGGCATTCGCCCACCACGATGCGGTCCGGCCGCATGCGCAGGCAGTTGGCCACCAGGTCGCGGATGCTCACCTCGCCGCGGCCTTCCAGGTTGGCGGGCCGCGCCTCCAGGCTCACCACGTGCTCCTGGGCCAGCTTGAGCTCAGCCGCATCCTCCACCGTGATCACACGCTCGCCGCCCGGGATGAAGCCTGACAGCACGTTGAGCAGGGTGGTCTTGCCGCTGCCGGTGCCGCCGGAGACGACCACGTTCTTCTTCCAGAGCACCGCGCTCTCGAGGAAGCGGGCGGCCGCCGGGGTCAAGGAGCCCTTGGCCACCAGGTCTGCCATGGCCATGCGCCGGGCCGGGAATTTGCGGATGGTGAGGCAGGGCCCCTTGAGCGCCAAGGGCGGGATGATGGCGTTCACGCGGCTGCCATCCGGCAGGCGGGCATCCACCCGTGGGCTGCTCTCATCGATGCGCCGTCCCAGGGGCGCGACGATGCGCTCGATCACGGTCAGCAGCTGGCGGTCATCCCAGAAGCGGATGCTGGAAAGGCTCAGCCTGCCCGCGCGCTCCAAGTAGACCTGGTCGGCGCAGTTGACCATGATCTCGCTGACTTGCGGGTCGGCCAGGGGCCCTTCCAAGGGGCCATAGCCCAGCACCTGGTCGCAGAGCTCCTGCTCCATCACCGCGCGCTCTTCGCGAGCCAGCCAGGCGGCATCCACCCGCGCTAGCTGGCTCTGGGCCGCTGCGCGCACCTTGGGCAGCCAGGCCTGGCGAAAGCCGGGGGTTGAGAGCTCTTCCACCTTCAGCTTCTTGAGGTCCAGATCCTCCAGGATGCCATCCATGGCTTTGCGCAGGATGCTCGTGCGCTCAGGATGGCGCGCGGGCGGCTGCGCCTCCGCAGCGCTCGCTGGGCAAGGCCGGCCGTCCGCGGGCGGGCATGGCAAAGCTAAGGCGGGCCCGCTCTTTGGCCTGGGTTGTGCGCGTGGCGGCAGCTCGGACAGGCGCCGGGCCAGCTGGCCAAGGCATTTGGCAAAGGCGCTGCTGGGGTCGCTGGTCAATGGCGGCAGGGCTTGCGCCAGGCGCTCCGCTGCTTTGGGATAGTGCGGGACTGCCTGGACCAGGATGCCTTCCAAGTCCGGCAGCGGCTGGCAGGGCTCAGCAGGCGTGAAGCAGGCTGCCAGGCCTTGGCGGGGGAAATGGGCCGCTTCCAGCGCTTCCACAGCCCGGATGGCGCGGCGCGCGCCGGAGAGGTCGCCTTTCTCCACCAGCAGGGCGATCTCAAACAGGTCAAGCCAGGCATCCCAGCCGGGAGCCTCCATGTGCGGCCCATCCAGGATGACCCAATCTGCGCCTTCAAGCGCGGCGGGCAAGATGGGGTTCTGCCTATCCAGGCTGGCCAAGAAGAGCCCTGGATGTGCCAGCGTGGCGGCCCCTTCCCAGCCAGCTTTCTGCTCGCGCATCTGCCCCGTGTCCAGGCCCGCGGGCACCCCCAAATGCAGGGCCAGCTCATCCGCCTGGTCCTTGAATTCAAGGAGCACCACCGTGGCGCCCTTGCCCTTGGCTTGAGCCAGCGCCAGGCCCAGGCTGGCGGCCAGGAAGGTGCGGCCAGAGCCGGCGCGGCTGCTGAAGAGCATCAAGCGCCGCGCGCTCACCGCTCGCTGCTCCCTCGGATGATCTCCACCCCGCCGCCGGCATGCCTGCCAGCGGGGCCGCCCAGGCGGCTGAGCACTGAGGCGAAATCCACGCTCTTCAGCTCCTGGGTCTCGCGGTCGCCCGTGGCCCGCAAGGCCAGCTGCAGGCGCCCGCGGCTCTGGGCGAACAGGGCGATCTCGCAATCTTGGGGCGAGAGCGCCAGGGTGACGGTGGCGCCGCCCTCGGCTGGCCCTTTCTCGTCCGGCGCGTACTGGCTCCCCACCGCCAGCACGGACACGGATTGGAAGAGCGTGGAGGCCATGGCGCGGGATTCGGATTCGCCGCCGAGCAAGAGCACATCCACCCTGTCGCCGGGCCTCAGCAGGCCAGACACGCCGCTGACCGCATCCACGCCCAGGCTGAAGGCGCGCAATCCCTCGGGCACCGCGGCCGCCAGGCTCTGGCTGGCATGGGCCAGCTTGTTGAAGAGCACCGGCTCGCCCTGCGACAGCGGCGCCAGGGTCAGCATGTCCACGGCATCCTCCAGCTTGTCCAGGCTGCCCTTGGGCAGGTATTCGGCGGGGATCTCGCGCCAGGCCAGGCTGGCGGGATCCAGGCGGGTGTAGGCGGGGATGTAGCGGCTGGCAGCCAGCACGCGCCTGGGCTGGCCCCTGCGCAGTAGCTCGCGCTCCTTGGCATCCAGCCAGAGCCAGCTGAGCAGCGCTGCGCCCAGGGCCAGGCCGATCGCGAGCAGCAGCTTCTTGCGGTTGGGGTCCATGTCACCTCTCAGAGCTTTGCAGTGCAAAGGATGGTGAGGCGGCTCGCCTCGCCAGGCATGGGGCTCAGATCGACCAAAAGGCGCTGCCCGGGCTTTTCCAGGGCCCAAGGCCCTTCCTGCCATGCCGCGGCCACGCTCTTCCAGCCCCGGCCCAGCAATTGCGGGGCCAGCCACGCGCGATTGAACGCGGGCGAGCCCGGGCAGCGCAGGGCAAAGCACGCCGGGCCAGCGGGAAGGATGCGCATGCTGGAAAGGCTCTGGCTGCCAGGGGGCACGGGGAAGCTGGCAGGTGATTCTGCCGCGCCGGTCTGCATGCGCATCTTTAGGCAGAGCCAGTCACAGGCCGCGCCCTTGGGCTTGACCCAGACCAGCCAGAGCGAGCGATGGCCGCTGAAAGCCAAGGGGGCTAAGGGGAGGCGCCCGATGCCGGGCAGGTCCAGGCTCAGCGGGATGTCCTTGGCTTGCATGGGGCACAGGCCTTGCGATTCCGCCCGGCTCATCCAGGCTTGGCTGCAGGAGCCAGCTGCTGCCATGGAGTGGCCTTGCAGCAGAGACCCGCGGCTGGCATTGATCTTGAGCTGCAGGGCATGGCCGGTCGTCCCGCAGGCATCGATCGTCCCAAAGACAGATGCCTGGGCAGCCAAGGCCAAGGCCAGCAGCAGGCAAGTCACAAATGCGGGAAGGTGACGGTCCAGCATCCTGAGATCCCTGATAGCGATTCCTTGAGCTGGACCCCGCCAGGGAAGTGGCTGGCCAAGGGACCGCTGAAGCGATAGCTGTAAGCGAGGGTGAGGGTGTCCCCGGTGAACGAGGAGCTGATCTTGCCCAGGAGGACGCCCAAGAATCCTTGGCTGGTCTTGTCATTGATGTCCTTGTCCCCGGTGTTGCTGCTGGCAGAGGTGGTGTCGAAAATGCCAACCGGGCTCACCGCAAGGCTCAGCGCTTTGGGGTCAAGATGGGTGGAGGCCCTGGCAAGGCTTTGGATCCGGCTCAGATCCTGGTCAGGATCTGCGCTGCCTTGGTAGGCCCGGCCGCGGCCCAAGACTGCCTCGCGCGCCAGGCTGCAGAGCTCCAGCTTGGCCTGCAAGAGCAGCGAGAGGGTCCACAGCATCCAAAAGGCCAAGAGCAGCAAGGGCGCAGCCAAGGCCAGCTCCGCGAGCGCTTGCCCAGCCTGCCTCCGTGCGGGGCTCAATGGAGCACCTGCCAGCCCGTGGGCACGAGGCTGCGAACCCGGTCCAGCAAGGGGCCGGCCAGGCTCTGCAAGAGCGAATCCAAGGGGGCCAAGCCAGTGCTGGGCAGCTTCCAATTGGAAGGGTCCCATTTGGCAACCCCGCCCCCATCCGTGCACGGGATCAGATAAGCCTCATAACCGGCCCCGTTCACATCCCACACCGCCATGCTGCCCCCGCCGGCCTCAGCTTTGGCGCACACAAAGAGGGTCGGCAAGCCGCTGCCCTCTGTCCGCAGCACCACCACCGTGACTCTATGCGGCCCGGTCTCGGCGATGTCCAGGGGCTTGCCCTGGCCCTCCTTCTTTGACACAAAGCGGCTGCTGTTCTTGCCATGCTCATAGCGGTACACGGTCTGGGCCTTGCCGTCTTCGCGCAGATAGGTCTCTTCCTGCACATAGCGGCCATCCACTTCGATCACCTGCCCGGTGCTGTGGTCTTGATAGGAGTATTGCGGCTGGCTGCCCTGGCCATTGCCCTGGCTCTGGCCCTGGGAGCTGTCTTGATCCGGCGCCGCGTCATCCGAGCAGCGGCGCTTGAGGTTAAGGCTTGGGATCAGGGAAGGGCTCTCATTCTCATCGCCATTCCAGAGGATGACGGCTTGCAGGCCATTGGCTTGGGCCAGGTTCATGCCTGCCAATTCCCCCAAGATGCCCAGATTGAGGCGCGCCGAGCCATAGCCCAAAGAGCTGCCGGTGCCGGCAAGATAGTCTTGGATGCGCTGCATGGTCTTGGCTGGCGGCACCCAGAGCACAAAGGGCATGGTCCAGGGGATCATCTTCAAGATCTGGGCGATCTCAGTCAGGGCATAGATCTTGTTGGTGAGCGAGATGAAATTCAAGGCGCGGGCATAATCCACGGCCGTGCCCAGGGCCACGGCATCCGCGGCGTTGTCGGCGCGCTGGCGCTCAAGGCAGAGGCGGCCCGCCTGCGCCAGCAAGGTGAAGCAGAAGGCAGCCAGCATCAGCCCAACCACGGCCACGGCCAGCGATTGCCCCTTTTGGTGATTGCAGCGTGTCCGCATGTCAGCGTGCCTTTTCTATCTCCGGGTGGGCTTTGAAGAAAGCGGCTGTGTCTTCGCGCAGCATGCTGGCGCGCGAGCGGATCAGCATGCTGCCATTCTGGCCGAGCAGGCCCCTGGCCAGGGGCAGCACCAGGGGGTATCTCAGGTCCACCCGCAGCGTGAAATCAGGGGAGCCATCCGCGTCAGATTCCATCACCACTTGCAGCTGGGGCAGGGGGTGGCAGCGCCGGGCCACTGCCAGGGCGGCTTTGCCGGCCATGTCCAAGCCATATCCCGGGCCTTGCTGGCAATAGACAGCATAGGCGCGGGCCGCGCTGCGGGCGGCAAGGTGCGCCAGGCAGGCCGCTTGGCCTATCAAGGCCAGCTGGCATAGAGCCATGATCATCAGGATGAGCAAGGGCAGGCAAAGGGCTGCTTCTGCCAGAGCCTGCCCTTGCGCTCGCGGGCGGGTCATTTCACCTTTGAGGCGTAGTCCTGGCTTGCGCTCTTGTTGGAGCTGTTGACCTGGTTGGCGATCTGGTCGCCGGCAGACTTGAAGCTGTCGCTGGTGGTCCGGCCGAAGTATTTCACGGCAGCGATGGCAGCGATGGCGATGAGGGCGACCAAGAGGATGTACTCAGTGAGGCCCTGTCCTTGATCGCCTTTGGTGCGGGTCATTGTCCACCTCCTAGGGGGTTGGCAAAGAGAAGCAAGCTTTGAGCGAATCCCAGCACTGATCCAGGCAGCCTTGGTAGGCAGAGGCGGCAGATAGCAAGACCAGCACTATAAGGCCCAAGGCGAGCGCATATTCAGTCAAGGATTGCCCGCCCGCTCTCTTTGCATTGGAAGAAATCATGGTCCGTATATAGGATAAATATCTTTGATTGTCAATGAGTTATGTATAATGAAATTAATTGTAAATAATAACATTAAATGATATAAGTATCCGATTTATGAAAAGGAGGCAAAATGAAGGCACGAATGATCTTAGGGCTCGCAGCAGCGATGCTGCTATCAACGCCAGCCATTAGCAGCACGCCACAAAAGCTGGCCCTTTATGTGGGTGAGAGCAAGATCCTTGATGTTGATTCCCCCAAGAAGGTGGTCTTGGGGGACAAGAGCGTGGTGGATGTGAGCCTCTTGTCAAAGACAGAGGTCTTGGTCAATGCCAAGGCCCAGGGCCAGACCTCGCTCATGGTCTGGACCGCGGATGGCGAGGTCTTGACCTGGGAAGTGGAGGTCCAGTCCTTGGCCATGCGCAAGACCATGATCGAGGTGGATGTCGAAGTCTTGGAGCTGGCCAACAGCGATGATTGGGACCTGGGGATAGACTGGAGCCATCTTGCCACAGGGCCGGATGGCCTTGCCTCCCCATCCGCCAAAAGCCCGCGGGAGGTGCTGGAGAGCAATCCTGGCCTGCTCGCATTCGGCACCTTCAGCCGGGGGCCCATTGATGTGATGGTGAACCTGCTGGTCGAGAAGGACAAAGCCCGGCTCTTGGCCAAGCCCAAATTGATGACCGTCTCCGGCGGCACTGCCAGCTTCCTCTCGGGCGGCCAGGTGCCAGTGGTGAATCAGGACAGCCAGGGCCGGACCAGCACGGACTACAAGAATTACGGGGTGGGCTTGGATGTCCAGCCGACCGCGGATGAGAGCGGCAATGTCAATGCCACCCTCAGGGCTGAGGTGAGCACCTTGGACCCGGCCAATGCGGTGCACATCAACAACAGCACCATCCCCGCCTTGCGCACCCGCTGGGTCAAGACCACCATCTGCGTCAAGAAGGATGGCACCATCGTCATCGCTGGCCTCATCCAAGAGGAGGAGGGCAAGGTCACCAATGGGGTGCCCCTGCTGTCAGACATCCCTCTCTTGGGCGAGCTCTTCAAGAGCACGCACACCACGTTCAAGCGAGGGGAGCTGGTCATCTTTGTCACGCCCAAGGTCATGGGCTGAGCCAAAAGGAGGAGGAATGAACAGCAAGCGCTTCTGGGGTGCCATCTTCAGGCCATTTGAGAACCTAAAGGAATTGTCCGAGGAGCCAGCTTTCAAGCAGGGGCCTGCTCCGGGCTTGGCCTTGCTGGGGTGGGCCACCGGCATCTTGGGGCTCTTGGCCTATGGCGTTGCCTGGCTGCTGCATCTGGCTGCTGTGGGCTCGTCCGGCATTGTGGCGACCCTTTTGGGAGTGATTGACCGAGACCTGCCGCTATCCCCATTTTCCGCTCTTTTGGACCTGGCCAAGACCTACGCTGTGCAGGCTTTTGCAGCCCTGGCCATGGCTTGGTGCCTGGATTGGCTGGTGCGCAAATGGTGGAAGCCCGGCCCTGAGCGCTGGGTGCGCTATTTCAACGCCGCCGCCCATGCCACCATCCCCTTGGTGGCCTTCATGATCATCCCCATCGTGGGCATGCTGGTCGCGGCGGTGTACGCTTGCATCGCCCTCTATCAGCTGGCCGTGCGGCTCTATGCCCCGGGCAATTGGCAGCGGGCTGTCGGCGGCTTGGTGCTCAGCAGCATCCCGGCAGCCTTGGCCGCGCTGCTGCTGAGCCTGGCGCTGGGGCTCATCATCAGCCCCTTGGAGTCCGTGGACCCCTTTTATG
>CAYXCT010000104.1:0-7511 GCA_964463435.1 uncultured bacterium
ACGATGACCGGCAGCCCCACCTTTAGCATCACCCCAAGCCTCACGGCGGGATTTGGCAACACCGGGGTCATCGCCGCGGTGCCTTACCCCAATCCCAACCCGCAGCAGCTCTTTGTCAAGCTGAAGGGGCCGGCGGACACCGTCACGGTGCGCATCTATTCCACCGCCCTGGTGGAGAGCATGAGCAGTGTGTCGCCAGCCACGGCCAACCGCGCTGGCTGGCAGCCGGTGGCCATGCCCGCGGGGGTGGACAAGCTGCCCAATGGCATCTGGTACGCGGTGGTGTCGGCCCAGCGCAATGGCCGCACTGCCCAGCAGACTGCCAAGATCAGCTTCTACATCCGGCGCTAGCAGGGAAAAGTGGCTGAACAGGCTGCCAGAGGGCGCAAGCTCTCTGGCAGTTCTTGTTTGATGCTGATTTAAAGGTTTGGTAATGGATAATCCAAAAGAGGGACGACATGGAACGCTATTTCGCGAAACTCATTCTTGGTGCTGTGGCGCTGTTGGGCATTGGCCTGGCTGAGGGCGCTGGTGCTTATGCCTATGGCACGCTCCCAAGCGGCTATTCCACCACGGACTGCACCAATGCTTACAGCACTTGGGCCACGCGGCACCGCACCTCGGGCTGGTGCACCAATTCGCTGCGCGTGGACAACAGCGGCATGTCCATAGGCGGCACCACGGTGAGCGAGGGCATGGGCTACGGCATGCTTATGTCCGCCTACCTGGACAGCAGCAGCGCCAATCTGACCCAGCTCTACAACCTCTACACCGGCTGCTGGGACAATGACAAGCTGATGAACTGGAGCGTGACCGCTTGCGGCAACAACACTGCCAACGCGGCCACGGACGCGGATGTGGATGCGGCCCAGGCCCTGGTGGAAGCGGCCTATCGCTGGCCGTCTGAGGGCTGGGCGGTCTCGGCCACGGCCCAGCTCAACAAGATCTACCAGTATGAGGTGGACAGCTGCAAGGGCCTGATGAACGGGGACACCTGGGGCGGCTGCTCATCCGGCGGCACCCAGGCCTTCAACCCCAGCTATTTCTGCATGGGCTACTTCAAGAATTGGGACTGCTTTGAGCTGGCCCAAGGGGGCTCAGGCACCCGCTGGAGCGCGGTGCGCGAGAAATGTTACGCGCTCTTCAATGCCGAGACGGCCACGGCATCGCCGGCTTATGCCCTGCCCCCCGATTGGATAAGGAACACCGGGCTCTATGGCCAGTCGGATGGCGCAGGCGGCTATGGCTACGATGCCTGCCGCACGCCCTGGCGCGTGGCCTTGGACTACCTGTGGAACGGCGATGCGCGCGCCCTGAACCTGATCGACCATTGGACCGCCAACTTCGCGCCCGGCGGCGCCGGGGCCGGCGGCAGCGCGACCGCGGCCGCGGCCGCGGCTTACATAGGCGATGACTACAATTACAGCAGCGGCGCCAGGGATGGCACCAACCATGAGAATGAGTTCATGGGCGCCATCGCGGTGGCGGCCATGGGCGATGCCGCGAACGCGAGCTTTTGCAGCGCGCTGTACACCAACCTGGTGGGCAACGACAACAAGACCTATTTCTCGGACAGCCTCAAGGTCCTTTACTTGATGGTGCTGACCGGCCAGTTCACGCCGGCCTGCGGGGGCGCGTCCAGCACCGCCACCATCACCCCATCGCCCACCAGCAGCCGCACGCCCTCGCCCAGCGCCACGGCCACGCCTTCGCGCACCTTTAGCCCCACTTCGACCCTCACGGGCACGCCCAGCCGCAGCGCCACGCCTTCGCCCACATCCAGCAGCAGCGGCACAGGCACCCCGACCAGCACCTTCACGCCCGGCAGCACCCAGACTTCCACGGGCACGCCCACCGCCTCGGCCACGCAGACCAGGACGGCCACCGGGACAGCCAGCCCCACCATCACCCCCAGCGCGACCGCCACAGGCAGCCCCAGCCAGACAGGCACCATCACGCCGGGCAATACCGCCACGGCCTCGGGCACGCGCACTGCCACCGGGACTGCCACCAGCACCGGGACGCCCAGCGCCACGGCCACGCGCACGCCCAGCCCCGCGGCGAGCCCCACCGCCACCTTCACTTTCACGGATGTCCCGCCGAACAGCACGCTCACGGACACGCCCACTGGCAGCCCCACTTTTAGCGCCACAGCCACGGCAACCGCGAGCCCCAGCGCCACGGCCAGCGGCACCAGCACGCAGACCGCCACCGGGTCCGCCAGCCCCACCCCTTCCCCCTCCCTGACAGTGACAGCTTCGGCCACGCCCAGCCCCAGCGCATCCCCCAGCGGCACGGGCACTGGCACGCAGACCAGCACCATCACGCCTGGCAATTCGCCCACCCAAAGCCGTACGGCCACGCCCACGCCAACGGCTTCGGCATCGCCCAGCAGCACGGGCACAGCCACCGCAACAGCGAGCGGCACGCAGACGCGCACTGCCACCGCCACTTTAGACCCCACTGCGCCGGCAGGATCCAGCGCCACTTCCTCGGCCACGCCCAGCTTCACGCCTGGGAGCAGCACGGGTGTCATCCAGGCCCTGCCCTATCCCAACCCCAACCCCAGGCAGGTCTATGTCAAGCTGCTGGGCCCGGCCGACACCATCACGGTGCGCATCTATTCAGCCGCCCTGGTGGAGTGCATGAGCGTGGTGGCGCCGGCCACGGCTGACCGCGCGGGCTGGCAGCCAGTGGACCTGCCGGCTGGCATTGGCACGCTGGCCAACGGCGCCTGGTACGCGGTGGTCTCAGCCCAGCGCAAGGGGCGGACCGCCCCGCAAACCGCCCGCATCAGGCTCTTCATCCGGCGCTGACCTCCTTACGGCCTGGCGCAAGAAAGAGACATGGCTCTGAAACGATCACTAGGGCTGGCCCTGGGCTTTTTCTGCTGCGCGATCCCCGCCTTTGGCGCCATCGACTTTTCGGCTTGGGAGCTCCAGGAGCCCGATGACACGGTGGTGACATCCAGCCAGCTGGTCACCGGCTATTCAGATGCCTATTTCTATCTTGCGGCTGATGGCGGCCAGGTCCTCATGGACCCCCAGGCTGGGATCCCCACCTCCGGGTCCGCGCATCCCCGCACCGAGCTGCGGGAGATGAGCAACGGCTCCCCGGCGGCCTGGGCGCCCACTGGGGCCAACACCCTGTCAGTGAGCGGAGAAGTGCTCCTCTTGGGCGATGGGGCGAGCGGCAAGACCACCATCGGCCAGGTCTTTGACAGCACCCAGAGCATCCCCTTATGCGAGCTCATCTATTCCGCCAGCCTGGGAGGCTTTGAAGTGCTCTATGAGGAGGCCAAGGGCGCGGGGACCTACATCAATCTGAATGTCCCTGTGAGCCTGAACAGCGCCTTTAGCTACGGCCTCTCGCTATCGGACAATGTCTTGACCGTGACGATCAACGGCGCCACAGCCTACACGCAGGCGCCTTCCGCCAGCGTCTTGGCAGACAGCTTTTACTTCAAATGCGGCGATTATGACCAGACCGCGACCTCGGGCACCTTGAGCACCGTTCCTTACACCGAGGTCGAGCTCACCAGCATCGTGGTCAATCATGGCTCGGGCACGCCTTCAGCCACTCCCACAGCCACTGTCAGCTGGAGCAGCACGGCCACTGTCTCGCCCACGGCCACCTTCAGCCCCCTTGCCAGCGCGCCTGCCAGCGGCCTGCCCGATGTGCTGAGAGCCTGGCCGGCACCCAATCCTGGGCCCAGGCAGATCTCGGTGCAGCTGTCTGCGCCCGCGGACATTGTCCAGGTCCGCGCTTATTCACCTTCCATGATGATGATAGCCAGCTTTGCGCTGCATGGCTTGAAACAAGGGTGGAACACTTTTCCCATCCCAGGCGCCAGCCTGGCAGCGCTCAAGCATGGGATCCAGTTCTGGCTTGTCAGCGCCAGCAACAGCCGGGGGACCGGCAAGACCACCATCGTGAGTGCGCTGCTGCCCTGAGAGCAGTGAGCTCGGGATTGGCTATAAAACCCTTCTCTCTAAAAGAGGAGGGTTTTTGTTTAAGGTGAAACGATAAACTCATAATAAAATTTCCACATCATGGAAATCCCATATAAATAATGCAAAAAATTAAAAATTTCTTTCATATTCCTTTAATTCCAGTATACTTTTTTAAGGGAAACTGCAAAAGGGCAGGCAAGTTTGAAGAGCAAAAAGAGGCGTCAATGAAGCGCTTAGCAAGCTTTGTCGCAATCTTGGGTTTGGTCCTGTTCTTGAGTCTGGGCACCAAGGCTCTTGCCATGGCCGATGCCACCTATCTCAATGTCTCCACCATCGCTGAAGCCAATGGCAAATGCCCGGGCGATACTTTCCGTTTCACCGTCACCTTCTGCAACACCAATGTCTATTCTATGCAGCCGGTCGAGCTCTACGTCTGGATGCAAGAAGCCACTTTGAACACAGGCGGCGCTGATTCTGCTGCTTTGGGCACGCCCGGGCAATGGCTGCTCTTGGGCAACGGCGGGGCCCAGAATCCGCCTGTGTCAGGAGGTTCTTGGGGGACCAATCCATTTGGAGGCGGCTATACCTTCAGCTTTAGCACGCCCTGGCAATGCAATGAGCAGACCTTCACCTTGACCCTGCCTTCCAACATGAAATACGGCACCAATTACCGCCTGCGCCTGCAGTTCGGCGAAAATTATATCGGCAACAACCAGGGTGACACCCCGGTGGACATCCCCTTCACCTCAGCATTGCCTGGCACCTGCAGCAACAAAGCCAACCTGTTCAAATCCGTGGAAGGCACGGCCACCAACGGCGCCTACATGATCTACAAGCTCGACTACAACTTCTTCAACAGCACCAACAACACCCTGCAAGACGCCATCCCCAATCTGGGCGGCTGCATCTCGGTGGTGCAGGCTTCGCCCAATCCCAAGGATGGCAGCGCGGCCACCATCAGCGGCACCACGGTGACCTGGGCCGTGGCAGATGCCAATGCGACGGCGGTGAGCCCCTATGTGCAGACCGGCGAGGTGTGGGTGGAGGTGGCTTTGAGCGGCTGCGCCTGCTCCACGGCGCTCAACAACACCGGCAGCTTCTCCTGGGCCGGGTCCGGGGGCTGGCAGGGGAGCAACACCATCAACCAGACCACCTGCTCCAATGCCAACGTGGTGCTCAGCAAGACCCAGCTCAATAGCGCGGGGCAGCCGGTCACGGTCATCCAGAACGGCCAGATCGTGCAGTATGTGCTGCAGTACGACCTCTCCGGCTCGGTGCTCAAATGCTTTGAGAGCTTTCAGGAGCTGAGCGGCTCGTATTCAGGGACCGCGCCCTCGGGCTGGCTGAACGACCCCAAGGGCGGCGGCAGCTGGCAGATCCAGACCGACCCCATCACGGGCGAGCATTACATCCAGTACACCGACACCGCGGACTACAAGATCCTGAACTATGACGTGAGCAAGTGCGGCTCCACGGGCAGCAATGGCTTCTGCGGCGCGGGCAACATGGAGCAGGTGGACGTGCGCATCGATGGCAACGCCAGCAACGGCGATGTGGGCATGGTCTTCCGCGACAATGGGCAGAACCCCTCGGGCGGCTATTGGCTCATCATGTCCATCGACCCCAACCCGGCCAACCTCTCCGTGCAGGTGAACGATGCCAGCGGCAACCCCAGCTGGCCTGCGGCCTGCAAGTACAACGCGCCCACGGGCCAGGGGCCGGTGCGCGGCGTCTGGTACACCATCAAGATGATGGAGCAGCCGGTGGGCACCTTCTACGCCAAGTATTGGCCGCGCGGCACGCCCGAGCCCACGGGCTGGCTGATCACCTGCTCGGACAGCACCTGGCCCTGCGCGGGCTACACCTGGTACCCGGGCCTGGCCGGCCAGCAGGACCTGATGAGCTACCAGAACTTCAAGCTCTTCACGGCCAACTCCTTGAGCGGCGCCAGCGTCACCGATGGCGTGCCAGTGGGCGTGGACTTCCAGTCGGCGTCTGGCACCACCTCCAGCACGCCATCGGTGGGCGCGGACAGCGGCAACATCGTGTGGGACTTCAATGGCAGCGACAACGGCGCCGTTGGGGGCGTGCTCTACGAGGGCACGGGCAGCTTCACCTGGACCGGCATCACCAACTGCCTGCAGGCCCTGACCGCCGTCAATTCAGCCACCATCAGCAGCACCACCCCCGCCAACACCAGCAAATCGAACACCGTCACCCTCACCATCAACTGCACCACGCCCACCTTCACCGACACTGAGACCTCCACCACCACGCCCAGCCCCACGGCCACGCGCACGCCCACCATCACCACCACGCCCACCAACACCAAGACGCCCACGCCCTCCATCACCGCCTCCACCCCCAGCGACACCATCACGCCCAGCAGCACTTCCACCGCCACGGCCAGCTTCACCGCCACGGCCACCCGCACCGTCACCCCCTCAGGCACGCCCACCAGCACCCAGACCATGACGCCTTCGTCCACCTCCACCAGCACCGCCACGCCCAGCGCCACGGGCACTGCCACGCGCACGCCCACTTATACCCAGACCGTCACGCCATCGCCCTCCAGCACCAGCACCGACACCCCCACGGCCACGCCCAGCTGCACCCAGACCGCCACTGCCACCAGCTCTTCCACCCGCACCGCCACGCCCAGCAGCACCAACACCAGCCTGAACACGGCCACGGACACCAGCACGGCCACGCCCACCAGCACCGCCACGCCCAGCGCCACGAGCACGGCCACGGTCACCGCCACGCCCAGCAGCACCATCACCACCTTGAACACCCGCACCGACACCCCCACGATGACGGACACGCCCACTTGCACGGCCACCCCGACCGACAGCCCCACCTACACCTGCACGGCCACGGTCTCCTTCACCCCCACATCCACGGATACTCCCAGCGCCACTCCCACCTTCACGGCCACGGCCACGGTCTCTTTCACCTCCACGGCCACGGCCACCCGCACGGCCACGCCCACGGTGACCGCCACGGGGACCGCCACGTCCACCCAGTCGCCGGGCCCCTCAGCCACCAACACCGACACGCCGACTGACACCAGCACAGTGACAGACACGCCCACCCAGACCGACACCCTCACCCAGACGGTCACCCTCACCGACACATCGACCGCCACGGACACCACCACCATCACCTACACCAAGACCGTCACCGCCACGCCCACCAGCACCTCCACGGTGACCGTCACCTCCACCTCAACCTCCACGCAGTCGCCCGGGCCCACGGCGACTGACACCGACACGCCCACCAGCACCGGCACCGTGACTGCCACGCCCACGGACACGGCGACCTCCACCCAGACCGTCACCATCACTGCCACGCCCACCTTCACTGACACCGCCACGGTCACCTTCACCCGCACCGACACGGCCACGGCCACGGCCACGCCCACCGCCACCTTCACGCCCAGCGACACGCCCATCAACACCGCCTCTTCCACTGACACGCCCACCGGCACGCGGACCATCACGGCCAGCTCCACGGCCACAGCCACGGCCACGGCCAGCGCTACCCGCAGCGACACCG
>CAYXCT010000105.1:0-7502 GCA_964463435.1 uncultured bacterium
CTCCAGCGCGTCATTGGTGGGGTTGGTGAGCCGGGTGTAGATGTTGCCCAGCTCCCTCAAGCCAAAGAGGTTGGCGGCCTGCTCGGCGCTGTTGAAGACAAAGGCGGCCGTGCGGTGGATGGGCAGGGCGCGGGAGCGGGTGGCATCGATGGTGTTGCCGCCATGGATGGCGAGGGTGTCGAACTTGGCGCTCTTGAGCTCGAATTCCGGCATGGTGCTCCTCCTGTTGAGTAGGAAGGACGATCAGCTCCCCCGGACCCCGGGGGCGGGGCCTTGCACTTTCTCGGCGCGGGAAAGGCCCGCGCTTATGCCTCTTCCCACAGCCAGGTGGAAAGGTAGCGCTCGCCCGTGTCGCAGGCGATGGTGACGATGGTCTTGCCCTTGTTCTCGGGCCGGCGGGCCACCTGGATGCTGGCCCACACATTGCCGCCGGCGGAGATGCCCACCAGCACGCCCTCCTTGCGGGCCAGCTCGCGGGCCGTGGCCCCGGCGTCCTCATGCTTGATGGTGATGACTTCATCCACCAGCTTGGGGTCGTAGATGCCGGGCACAAAGCCGGCGCCGATGCCCTGGATCTTGTGCGGGCCGGGCTTGCCGCCGCCCAGCACCGGGCTGGCCTCGGGCTCCACGGCGATGGCCTTGAGGGCCGGGTTCTTCTCTTTGAGGAACTTGGCGATGCCCACCAGGCTGCCGCCCGTGCCCACCCCGGCCACCAGGATGTCCACCTTGCCGCCCGTGGCTTCCCAGATCTCAGGGCCCGTGGTGCGGTAGTGGACATCAAGATTGGCCGGGTTGTTGAACTGCTGGGGGATCCAGGCGCCGGGGCTGGCCTTGCCCAGCTCTTCGGCCTTGGCCACCGCGCCGCTCATGCCCTTCTCGCCCGGGGTCAGCACCAGCTCGGCGCCCAGGGCCTTGAGCAGCTTGCGGCGCTCGATGCTCATGGTCTCGGGCATCACCAGGGTTATCTTGTAGCCCTTGGCCGCGGCCACAAAGGCCAGGCCCAGGCCGGTGTTGCCGCTGGTGGGCTCGATGATCTGGCCACCCGGCTTCAGCACGCCCCGCTTCTCGGCGTCCTCGATCATGGCCAGGCCGATGCGGTCCTTGACGCTGGAGAGCGGGTTGAAGTACTCCAGCTTGTAGAGGATCTCGGCCTCCAGCCCGGGGGCCACGCGCTTGAGCCGCAGGAGCGGCGTGTTGCCGACCAGCTCGGTGATGGATTCTGCGATGGGCATGGGTCTCCTCCTCAAAGGTCAGATGCTGTAATCGTTGGCCAGGCGCTGGCGCTGCGACTGCTGGGCCAGGTCTTCAAAGGTGATGTTGTCGATGATGCCGCTGATGGCGCCGTCCACCCGCTGCCAGATGCCGCGCAGCACGCAGCGGTCAGCCTCTTTGCAGCCCTTGTAGCGGTCGCTGACGCAGGCGATGGGCTCGGTGGGCCCGTCGATGTAGCGGACGATCTCGCCCAGCCTGATCTGGTCCGGCCGCTTGGCCAGCTCATAGCCGCCCTTCTTGCCGCGCTTGCTCTCCACAAAGCCGCCCCGCTTCAGGTCCAAGAGCACCTGCTCCAGGAACTTGATGGGCACATCACCCTTTTGCGAGAGCTCCTGGATGGTCATCACGCCCTTGCCATGGTGCATGGCCAGCTCCAGGATGATCTTGATGCTGTAGTCGCCCTTGTATGTGAGTCGCATGGTCTCCCCTTATGTTTATTAACCCTACCCAACTGATAGAGTATATTACACATAAAAGGGCGACTCTGCCAGCTACAAACAAGCTAACGCTGGACATGTCTAGTAAGATTGTAGTGATTATATGGATAAGGCGAAATTTGTCAAGCAAAGAGATAAAAAAAAATAGCCTGCATGAAAATGCAGGCTATTTCATTGGATTTATAAGGGACAGCTACTCTTTGTCTTTCTTGAAGATGAGCCAGATGATGAAGCCCATCTCCCTCCTTAAGCTTTGGCCGCTTGCACGCCCTGCCAGATGGCGTCTTCCATGCTGCCATATTCCCAGGCTCCCCAGCGGCCGGTGCTGATGACCTGGTTCTCATTGAGGAAGCCGTGGATGGTGTTGAGCGCTTGGCTTCGGTGGCTGTCATAGACCACGTAGGCATCGGGGATGTCGGCGATGAAGCGGGCGCTGATCTTGTCTGTGGCCTTGAGGATGCCCATGTCCATGAGCCCGCGCCGCACGGCCTCGGGCGCCTTGGCCTTGTCCAGCGGCCGCTCGCGCGAGTAGCTGATCTCGGCATACAGGCTGCTGCCGCCCTTGGGCGCGTTGGCTGGCGCGAAGTTGTGGCAGAAGCCCACGCGGTAAAAGGGGAAGCGCTCCTCAGGCACATAGACCCAGTGCTTGTCGCTGACGTTGCGGCCCTTGAGCCCAAAGTTGACGTTGAAGACCGAGCTGGCGCGCAGGCGGCGCTTGGCGCGGGCCACGGCCGGCGGAAGGCTGGCGCAGAGGCTGAGCAGGCGGGGCAGGGGCAGGGTGCTGATGATGCGGCTGGCCCGCACCCGCTGGCCGTTGCTCAGGCCCACCTCGCAGCGCTTGAGGTCCACCGAGGTGGCGGCCAAGCCACAGCGCGCGTCCGCGCCCTTGGCCAAGGCCTTGACCAGGGTCTCGATGCCGCCCTGCTTGGGATAGAGGAACTGGGCATTGTAGCCCACGGCCTCGCCGCGGTCCTTGAGCGCGCCCAAGAGCACATCGCGCAGGCCCGGGGTGGGGATGAAGCGGCCCATCCAATCGGTGGTCATCTGGCTGGGCGGCACGCCCCACAGCTTGGTGTTGTAGGGCCGCATGAAATGCTTGGCGATGCCCAGGCCAAATGTCCGGACGATCCAGTCTTCGAAAGAAGGCTGGATCGTCCGCCCCGCCGAAGCTTTAGCGGAGGCGGGCTTCTTCTTGGCCTCTTCAAGCCGCGCATTGACAAAGCCTTCCAGGCATTCCAGCACCACCTCGCTGGGCAGCCCGTAGGTGTTGGCCTGAAAGGGGTAGCGCGTGTACACGCCGTGGGAATGGATGAAGGAGCGGCGCTGGATGAGGTTGAAGGCGTTCTTGAGCTTGAGCTCGCCCAGGATGAGCGCTCGGCTCTCGGGCCGCGCCAGGTGCAGCAGGTGCCCGGTGTAGTCAAAGGTGAAGCCCGCCACCTTCTCGCTGCGGCAGAGCCCGCCCACGCGCGATTCGCGCTCAAAGAGGAAATAGGGCCTGCGGCTCAGGCGCAGCTGGCGCGCGGCCGCGAGCCCGGCCAGGCCGGCCCCCAGGATGACCACCGGGAGTCGGGAGGCCCGGCTCACTTCTTGGCGCCCTTGTTGGCGCCCTTGGCTTCAGGCTCGGCCGGCTCAGCCTCGGGGTCGTAGAACAGGGGCAGGCGCAGGCCCACCACGGTGCCGGGGAAGCTCTTGCAGCTGCCGGACTGGGTGGCCCCGGCGCGGTAGGCCCAGGTGGCGGTGCCTGAGATCACGGCCATCTCGCCCTTGTTGAGCTTGGCAGTGGCGGCCAGAGCGGCAAGGCTGCTGACCTTTTCGCTGCCCGCGGCGGAGCCGCTCAGGGCCTGCTGCAGGGCCTGGGCATCATCCTTGGGCGCGGGCTTGAGCGAGCTCTTGAGCCCGCAGCCGGTGTCTGCCACCGCGAATTCCACGATGCCGCTCTTGGGGAAGGCCTGGGCGCAGAGCATGGCGCTGCTGCCGGCCGAATGCATGAAGACATTGTCGCCCAGGGCCTGCATCATCATGGCCACCTTGCCGAAGTTCTCCTCGCTGGCCGGCAGCACCAGGCGCAGCAGGGCGATGAGGCGGCGGATGGCCTCGGCCAGGTCCTCCTGGCGGTCCACCAGCCACAGCTCCTGCGGCCGGCTCAGCGGGTTGTTGCCGCGGTAGACCTTGTCGCTGCCCTCCTGGATGAGCTGGTAGAGCCCCATGCGGAGCAAATCATTGCCCACCCGGTTGCTCTCAGGCCGGCGGATGGTGCTGCCCGAGGGCATGCGCCGGGTGCGGATGAGCCAGATGAGCCGGGCGCCCAGCGCGGCGATGCCAAAGGCGCTGACGCGCTGAAGGTCGGTCAAGTCGATCACCACCTTCTTGTTGACCGGCACCCCCAGCGCGGGCTGCAAGCCATCGGCCACCAGCGCCAGCTGGTCCATGGCCAGGGCGGAGGGGAAGCGTATCTCCAGCATCTGTCACTCCGAGTGCCCGCTAGGCTGCGGGGGATCCAGGCTTGGGCCCAGGCCCGGGCTTGGGGTCGTGCGGCATGGGGATGCCCACCAGCCAGGCGCCCAAGAAGAAGGCGCCCAGGCCCAGGGCCCCCCACACCAGCAGGGCGTCGCTGTCCTTCAAAAAGCTGGCCAGGTAGGCCGCCGCGCCCAAGAAGGCGGTCGCGCCGTAGAGGGAGAGCACCACCTGGCGCTTGCCCAGGCCCAGCGCCTTGAGGCGCAGGGGGATGTGGTCCGGGCTGCCCTTCCAGGGCGGAATGCCCTTGCGGGTGCGGATGAAGGTCATCAGCGCCAGGTCGAAGATGGGCAGGGCCAGCAGCAAGAAGGGCGAGAAGACCGCCAGCTGGTTCTGGTGGCTGTAGTTCTCGTTGAGCGCGATGGCCGAGAGCGTGAAGCCCAAGAAGAGCGAGCCCGCGTCGCCCATGTAGACCCTGGCCGGGTCAAAGTTGAAGATGAGGAAGCCGGCGCAGGCCCCGGCCAGCGCCAGCGACGCGATGCTGTCGTCCACGCGGCCGGCATGCACCGAGAAGATGAAGAAGCCCAGGCTGGCCAGCCCGCCCACGCCCGCGGCCAGGCCGTCCATGATGTCGACGAAGTTGACCGCGTTGCTGATGGCCACCACCCAGAACACCGTCAGCAGGGCCGAGAGCCAGGCCTCGTGCACAAAGCGCACCCGCAGGCCCAGCACCACCAGCAGCAGGGCGATGAGCGCCTGGCCGGCGGCCTTGGCCTTGGGGCTCAAGACCCGCGCGTCATCCACCAGGCCCAGGACCAGGCTGAAGAAGGCGCCGGCCAGGATGGCATAGATGCCGCGGAAGACATCCAAGAAGGCCGGCCACAGCCCCGAGGGATGCGGGAAGAAGCGCAGCTTGGCAAAGGCCAGGGCCAGGGCAAAGGCCAGGAACATGGCCACGCCGCCCAGGTAGGGCACCGGCTGGCGCTGCACCTTGAGCGGCGTGTTGGGGCGGTCCATCACCCCCAGCGCGCGCGCCAGGCGCATGGCCAGCGGCGTGAGCCCCGCGCAGAGCGCCAGGGCCAGGGCGAAGACCGAGAGGTAAGGGACCAGGTTCTGCATCAGGCTCCAGGCTCGGCCGCGGCCGGGGGGCCGGGCAGCAGGCGCACGCGGAACAGCGCGGCGCCATTCTCCTGGCGCCGCAGCACCAGGTAGCTGCGGGCCCAGCTCTCATAGAGGGCCTTGCCGCGGGCATCGTCCCAATAGCGGTAATGCGGCTCGTTGCCGGTGTTCACCCGGGCCCATTCCTGCTGGTTGACGAGCACATATTTAAACCCATTTCCCAGCACGATGCGATCCAATTCTTCGGGGCTCTGGGCCCGCGCCAGCCAGTTGGAGAAGGGGTGGCGGTCGAACACCGAGGCGGCCAGCGGCCGGCCCGGCAGGTAGGCGCTGCGGCTGTCGCCCAGCACCAGCAGGCGGCCGCCCTCGTCCATGTGCCCCGCGGCCCAGCGGGCCACGGCCAGGTAGTTGACCCGCTGCCCCAGGTACTCCTCGGGGCTCTGCAGGCCCAGGGCCACCCGGGCGGGGTCGAAATCCTTGACCACGATGAGCCCGGTCTGGGCCGCGGAGAGCAGCAGCGCGGCGCAGAGCACGGCGGCCATCACCGCCTCCCAAGTGCGCGAGGCGGCCAGGGCCACGGTCTCGGTGTAGAGGTGGGCCGCCAGCAGGGCCAGCATGGGCAGGGCCTGGGCCAGGTAGCGCAGCACCTGGGGCCCGGCCAGCCAGGCCGCGAAGGCCAAGATCAGGAAGGCCAGGGTGTAGCGCATCTCGCGGCTGAGCGGCGCCCACAGCAGGGCCGGCAGCAGAGCCAAAAAGATGGGCGAGAGCACGCCGCCGGCGCCGAAGCGGCTGGGCTCAAAGAAGAGGGCCCCGGGCAGGCGCACCCAGCGCAGCCAGGGCTCGCTAGTGAAGCCGAACTGGCGCAGGCAGGCATGGTAGGCGGGCGAGGCCGGCGCCAGGGCGCTGCCCAGGCCGGGCAGGCCGAAGGGGTAGATGGGGTTGCCGGTGAGCGCGGCGTTGCGGATGAGCCAGGGCAGCAGGGGCAGCAGCAGCAGCCCGGCCAGCGCCAGCCAGAGCCGGGCGCTGCGCAAGGGGGCCTCTTGGCGCAGGCGCCACAGCATGAGCAGGCCCAGCGCCAGGGCGCCCAGGCCGGCCGTGGGCTTGGCCGCCAGCGCCGCGCCGGCTAGCAGAGCGCAAAGCCCGGCCCAGGACCTCTGCAGGCGGTGGTTGCGCTCGCTCAGGCTGCGCAAGAAGGCGTTGAAGGAGAGGAAGAGCAGCAGGGCCATCAGGCCCTCGCCGGTGGTGACGCCGAATCCCAGGGCCAGCAGGGGCTGGCTCAGGCAGAGCGCCGCGGCCAAGGAGGGCCGGGCCTTGGGCAGCGAGCGCAGGCTGGCATCCCACAGCGCCAGGCCCAGCACCGCGGCCAGCAGCAGGTTGAAGAGGCTGGCCAGGCGGGGGCCATCCAAGAGCAGGCAGAGGGTGGTCAGGTGCTCGCCGGCGCCGGGCAGCCAGGTGAAGAGGTTGCCCTGCATGGGCAGGGAAAAGCCGCTCTTGGCCCAGGCCTGGGGCAGGGCCAGGTGGTAGACCAGGCTGTCATAGTGGGTGATGGGGGCCAGGGCCAGCAGGGCCACCGGGATGGCGGTCAGCGCGATCACCGCCTGCAGCATCCAGTCCATGCCGCCGCCGGGCCGCTCCCCCTGGGCCAAGGCGCTCATGGAGGGCCGCCTAAAGCCGCGCCTGAGCAGGTGGGCGAAGCGCTCCAGATGGTCGCTGGAGGAGATGATGGCCCCGCCCACCAGCAGGTAGGCCACCAGAGGCTGCAACCAGCCGACGAGGCCCAGCAGCTGCGAGATCATGAAGAAGGCCAGGCAGCCCAGGCCGAAGGAGAAGGCCAGCTCCTCCTTGAGGCTGATGGTGTAGACATGCGCCAGCGAGAGCAGGCGGCGGCCGCTGCCGAGCAGGGCCGCGGCCAGGGCCAGCAGCAGGCCAAGGGTGCGCAAGAGCTCAAGGCCGCCCTCAAAGGGCACCGGGTAGGCAGCGGCGCCGCTGGCGGCCAGCAGCAGCATCAAGAGCAGCACCAGGTAGAACTTGGAGCGGCGCATGGCACCTCAGGGGGCGGTCAAGCCCCGGGCAGGGGGTTGGGGCGGCGTGCGCGCCTGAGCAGGCGCCAGGCCTCAAAGGCGAAGAAGCCCCACAGGGCCAGGTTGAGCGCGATCCAGGGCAGCAGGAACCAGGCTGAGGGCGCCATCTGGCCCTGGTAGCGGGCGTTCAAGAAGGCCT
>CAYXCT010000106.1:0-7465 GCA_964463435.1 uncultured bacterium
CCAACACCATGGGCCCCACGCCCACCTTCACGGCCACGCCCACGGCCACGCCCACCTACACCGACACCGCCACGGCCACGGCCAGCTCCACGGCCACGCCCACCTACACCCAGACCATCACCTACACCGACACCTTCACCAAGACCAGCACCAGCACCATCACTGAGACATCCACCGACACGCCCATCAATTCGCCCACCGACACCCCCACGGTCAGCGCCACGCCCACGGACACCGACACCGCCACCAGCACCAGCACCCTGACGGTCACCAGCACCATCACCGACACCCGCACCCAGACCGTGACCGCCACGCCCACGCCCACCCAGACCGACACCCGCACCGTCACTGACACGAGCACCGTCACTGACACCCGCACCCAGTCGGCCACCATCACGGTCTCGCCCACCATCACCCTGACGCCGGTGCCCATGCCCTTTGAGCTGACGGTCACCATCTACAACAGCGCGGGCGAGGTGGTGCGCGGGCTCTACAACGGGCCCATCTCGGTGCTGCCCACCAGCATCAGCTTGAGCTCCAGCTCCTCGCCGGACGGCACCATCCTGGCCACGGGCGGCACGCTCACTTTGAGCCTGCCTGGCCAGCTGGGCCAGAGCGGCCTCACCAGCCTCACCTGGAGCGGGACCAACGACCAGAGCCAGCCGGTATCTGACGGGGTCTACACCTTCCAGCTGCAGATCGTGGACCAGTACGGCCACATCAGCACCCTGGACCAGCAGGTGACGGTGATGGACACCCAGGGGCAGAATGAGCTGGCGGTGTACAACAGCGCTGGTGAGCTGGTCTATCGCGAGGCCCTCATCCGCTTCAACACCAGCATTGTCAGCTTCACGGTCAAGCATGCCGCCTTCGCAGGGGCTTTTGATTCCAGCGGCAGCCCGCTGCCTGGCACTGGCCTTCAGATCACCTACAAGGACATCAACGGCAACCCCTATCCGGATGTCTGGTACGGGGTGGGCTTGGACGGCCAGGCGCTCTCCAGCGGCGTGTACACCGTGCAGCTCTTGAGGACCGTGGGCACCAGCACCAGCATCCTTGAGAGCCAGCAGGTGACCCTCATCCGCCGGGGCAGCCAAGTGGGAGGCGCAGCCCACCTGGCGCCCAATCCTGTCATGGGCGGCGGCACGGCGGTTCTCAGCTTCCAGCCCAGCAGCGGCGCCATTGCCCAAGCCCAGGTCTTCAGCTTGGCCAGCGAGAGGGTGCTGATCAAGTCCGGGCCATCCGAGAGCGGCAGCCTGGCCTTGGACACCAGCCATCTGGCTCCAGGGGTCTATGTGATAGAGTTCACCAAGACGCAGAACAACGCGGTGCTTGTCCGCACCTTGGTGAAGATGGCCATCATCCGTTAAAAAGCTTATTTTTAAAGATAAAAAAGAGCAGCTTCGGCTGCTCTTTTTTATTTCACTTTTGCGGCAGGAACCTTGCATTAAAACACATATTATCTATATGAAATATTTTAGCCCATCCATGGCCAAACCCAGCCCCAAGGGTATAATTGATCGACAAGCACTTTAACGTTTTTTCAGGCGCGCCCATCTAGTGAGCCGAGGGAATCATGAAGCAAGGGTCCAAGATCTTCATCCTGTTGGGGCTGCTGGCCCTGCTGCCAAGCGCGGCCAGGGCCCAGGATGATTCGCTGGCTTTTTTGAGCTACACAGCCACTGCCACCACGGGCAGCTGGTGCCCTGGCTCGCCGGTGCAGATCAACTTCACCATCTGCAATGACAAGGCCAACAACAACCAGCCGGGCGCCATGGTCATCACCATTGAGAATGTCGCTTCCGTGCCCACGGTCGCCCCGGGCTACACCAATTCAGCGCTCAACTACCAGTGGTTCCTGACCGGGGCCTCGGGCATCATCCCGCCCCAGCACGCGGTGCCCAACAGCATCGGCAGCTACAAGTTCACCTGGCCCAGCGGCGGCAGCCCCACCAACTGGCAGTGCGAGACACAGACAGTCAACATCACGCTGCCTTCGGACTTGGTCTACAACACCAATTACCGCATCAAGATCACGGTGGACAACAACTACGTGAATGCCAGTGACAGCGGAGACCTGGTGGTGGCCTTCCCCTTCACCAGCTGCACGCCCTCGGGCAGCATGAGCAACCTGCTGAAGCGGGTGGAAGGCACGGCCTCATCCAGCCAGCTGATGCTCTATTGGCTGGATTACCAGTTCTTCAATTCCACGGGCAACCAGGTGCAGGATGTGCTGGTGGACCCCTGCCTCACGGTGCTGGCCGAGGCGCCCAGCCCCAAGACCGGGGCCGCGGCCACGGTGAGCACCAGCGGCAGCGGCACCACCATCACCTGGGACGTGCCGGATGCCACCGCGGCCTCAGCGCCCACCGCCTACATGTCGCAGGGCTCGCTGTGGGTGGAGGTGTCGGTGGGGACAGGCTGCCCTGCCAATCTGTGCAATCAGGGCGCCATCAAGGGAACCGGCACCAGCAGCGCCTGGGTGCAGCCTGCCACGGCCTATGAATGCCAGGTGACCGGCTCAGCCAATGTGCAGGTGGCCAAGCGCGAGCTGAACGACACCACGGGCCTGCCCTTCACGGGCGCGGCCCAGCCCGGGGATGCCATCCGCTACCTGCTCACCTATTCGCTCTCCGGCTCGGGCCTCAAATGCTTCGACCAGTTCGATGAATATCCCCTTGGCACTTATTACTCCAACGCCCTCCCGGCGGCCATGGCAACGGATTGGGCCATGCCCCAGGGCGGCACGGGCACCGACCAATGGACCGTCAAGACCGATGGGGGAGGGGACAAATACATCCAGTACGCCTGCACGGGCAGCTGCGTGGGCAACACCTATGCCTCCCTGCTGTGGAAAGGCGCCTGCGCCAGCACTGGGGCCAATGGCACCTGCGCCAGCGGCACCATGGTGCAGGTGGATGTGCGCGTGGATGGCAACAGCAGCAATGGCGACACGGGCCTGGTGCTGCGCGACAATGACGAGCCCTGCCCCAACAACGAGGGCTATTACCTCATCCTCTCCATCGACCCATACCCGGCCGGCAACCTGATGATCCAGCGCGCCAAGGGCATCCCCTGCGCGGGCTGCGGCGGCACCTGCCCCACCAATGAGCTGAGCTGGGCCGGCGTCACCCTCACCAACACCGCGGGCGGGGTGAGCCCCATTGGGGGCGTTTGGTACACCATCAAGGTGATGGAGCAGCCCATCGGCACCTTCAGCCTCAAAGAATGGGTGCGCGGCTCGCCGGAGCCGGCCAATTGGCAGTACACCTGGACCGACCCCAACCCGCTCTTGTGCACGGATGCCAACAATGGCTGGAAGCCGGGCATAGCCGGCCAGGCGGACCTGATGAGCTATGACAACTTCCGCGTCTATTCAGCCCTTTCCCTCACCAATGCCCGCATCTGGGATTCCGTGCCGCAGGGCGTCACTTACAAGAGCGCCTCACCCCCCACCAACGGCTCCACGCCCGTGGTGGGCGGCAAGGGCCTCTTGCGCTGGGATTTCAAGACCGGGTACTTTGGCGCGGTGGCCACCAACCTGCTGTTCGAGGGCAGCGGCACCTTCACCTGGGTGGGCCTGGCCACCTGCGCGGACGGCAACACCACCGTGCTCAACTCGGCCATGATCCAGTCGGACATCCCGGCCATCAAGTACACCAGCGACACGGTCACCCTGGCGCTCAATTGCGGCACCACTCCCACCAACACGCCAACGCCCACCAACACCCCCAGCTTCACGGCCACGCCCACGGCCACGCCCACCTACACCAGCACAGCCACGCCCAGCTGCACGGACACCATCACGGCTAGCCCCACCAGCACCGGCACCGGCACCCAGACCGTGACCGCCACCGACAGCGCCACGGCCACGGCCACCAGCACCCAGACGGCCACCAGCACCCAGACCGTGACCCGCACCGACACCAGCACCATCACGGTGACGGCCACCGACACCAGCTCGCAGACCCCCGGGCCTTCGGCCACCGACACGGACACGCCCACTAACACCAGCACGGCCACGCCCACGCGCACCGTGACGCCCACCTTCACCCAGACCATCACCTATACCGGCACCAGCACGGCCACGCCCACGCGCACCATCACGGCCACCAGCACCCAGACCGACATCAACTCGCCCACGGACACGGCCACCAGCACGGACACGCGCACCGTGACCGAGTCTTCCACCTCCACCAGCACCCGCACGGCCACCAGCACGGTCACGGCCACCAGCACGCAGACGGTCACCACCACCGACACGCCCACGGCCACCAGCACGCGCACGGTCACGCCCACCCGCACCTGCACCGTGACCCGCACGGCCACGCCCACCATCACGGCCTCGCCCACGGTCACGCTGACGCCGGTGCCCATGCCCTTCCAGATGGAAGTCACCATCTACAACAGCGCGGGCGAGGTGGTGCGCGGGCTCTACAGCGGGCCAGCGCAGGTGCTGCCCACCAGCATCAACCTGAGCTCCAGCTCCTCATCCGACCCCAACATCCTGGCCACGGGCGGCACGCTCACCTTGAGCCTGCCCGGGCAGCTGGGGCCCGGCGGTCCCACCAGCCTCACCTGGAGCGGCACCAACGACCAGGGCCAGCCCGTCGCGGACGGCATCTACACCTTCAAGCTGACCCTGGTGGACCAGTACGGCCACATCAGCACCCTGACCCAGCAGGTGACGGTGATGGACACCCAGGGCCAGAACGTGCTGGCGGTGTACAACAGCGCCGGCGAGCTGGTCTACCGCGAGGTGCTCTCGCGGCTTCCGCCCAGCATCGTCAGCTTCAAGGTCAAGCACCCGGCCTTTGTGGCTGCTTTTGACTCTAGCGGCCAGCCCCTGCCCGGCACCGGCCTGGCCTTGAGCTACCAGGATGCCACGGGCACCAGCTATGGCCAGACCTGGTACGGCGTGGGCATGGATGGGCAGGCGCTCTCCAGCGGCGTGTACACCGTGCAGCTCTTGCGGACCGTTGGCAGCAGCTCCAGCATCCTCGAGAGCCAGCAGGTGACGCTGCTCTCGCGCGGGCTTCGCGTGGGGTCTGGCGCAAAGGTCTATCCCAACCCTGTCATGGGCGGCGCCAGCGCCACCTTGCTGTTCCAGCCCAGCAGCGGCGCCATTGCCCAGGCTCAAGTCTTCAGCCTGGCTGCGGAGCGGGTGCTGGTCAAATCCGGGCCATCGGAGAGCGGCAGCCTGGTGCTTGACACCAGCCACTTGGCGCCAGGCGTGTATGTGGTGGAATTCACCAAAGAGCAGAATGGGGCTGTCTTGACCCGCAATTTGATTAAATTGGCTTTAATCCGTTAAAGAGAAAATAAAGATATAGCAAAAGGGAGCCGAATATCGTTCGGCTCCCTTTTATGCTTTAAAAACAGCAATAAAATAGTTTTGCCCTTCGCAACATTGGATAAAATTGCGCGCAAAGTTTTCAAAATATGCAGGGAACCGATATAATTGAAACGAGATATCACCCTTTCTTGTGCAGCCATGAAGCGTTTTCTTCAATTTTTGAGCATCCTTTTTGCTCTGGCACTTTGCCAGGGCTTGGTTGCGTCTGTGCCTGTGAACATCAATTCTGGCAACCCTGCCTGCCCCTTCCCGCAATTTCAGGACTACGGTTCCGGCCGCGCCACCTTGGCCAGCGTGAACGCGCCCGGCGTGCCCCACGCAGAGATGGAGCAGCGCACTCGCGATGCCTGGACCATCATGGCCAACCGGATGAACTATGACACCAACACTCTGAACGGCAAAAAGTACATCAAGTACACCTCAGTGCCGGACTGCACAGAAGGCGATGGCTATTCCTTGCTGGCCGCGGCCTACATGGCGGACAAGGACACCTTTGATGGCCTGTGGCTGGAGGTGCATGACCTGCGCATGAACAACACCAAGCGCTATTACGACTGCGTGGTGAACACCCCAGGCTACCTCTACGGCAAGCTGCCGGGCTGGCAGGGGTCGGGCACAGACTCTGCCACGGACGGCGATGAGGACATCGGTCTGGCCTTGCTGGTGGCTTGGCACCAGTGGGGCGATCTGATGGGCATCAACGATGGCTGCGGCAACCCCATCAGCTACAAGCAGGCCGCCTTGGACTTTATCAACGCTATGGTGGCGCAGAATGCGCACTTTCCCACCGGCGATTGCCGCATCGACACCGGTGACATCGGCTTGGACGGCTATTTCAAGGGCGGCAACACCTGGGACGAGATGACCAACTTCGTTACCAGCGCCTCCACGCCATGCCCGGAGTTCGCCGGTGGCCAGACAGAGTACATAGACTACGCTGGCCCAGCCTATTACGGATGCTTCGCCAGCTTCTTGCAGGCCCAGAGCCAGCCAGCCTTCAACTCCAACCAATACCTGCTGGCGCAGGCCAGCAGCGACTGGCTGATAGGCCAGGCCCACGCCCAGGGCGTGGGCCCCTGGCTGGGCAAGGTCACGGTGAACGGCACCACGGTCACCTTTGCCAGCTATAGCGACGGCGAGGACTTCCGGGCCCCCTGGCGCACGGTCCTCAACTATATCTGGAACGGCAATCCCACCACAACCTGGAACCCCACCACCCATGCCCTTGTGGCTGGGGCTAATACTTATGAGCACGATTTTGGGGTGGACGCCGCCAATTTCGTCAAGAATTCCCAAGCCAAGGGGAATGCCTGCTACGACAGCAATAACGTGCCACCGGCCAATCTTTGGAACGGGGTGCCCTCGCTGCTGTACTATTACAGCCCTGCGGGCGCGGCTTTGGGCGCCTTTCACCTGAACTGGCCCTTTGGCACCATGGCTGGCGGCGCTGTGGCGGCCCAGGACTTTACCTTGATGGGCGACATGTTCCGGGAATGCGTGACCGTATGGGATGGCACCGCCGGTTATCTGACCAGCACGCCGGTCTACTTCCACGACTGGTTCCGCCTCTTGGGCATGTTGGTGCTCTCTGGCAACCTGCCCTCGCCCTGCGCCATGACGCCCCAGGCCAACATGAAGATCTACAAGAGCGTGGACAAGACCTATGCCTTCACAGGCCAGACCGTCACCTATTGGCTGAACTACCGAAATTACGGCTCGCTGAATGCCGGGGGCGTCACAGTGACTGATGCCTTGCCGGGCGGGCTCAGCTACGTCTCCTCCACCCCGGCAGCCACCTCAGTGGTGGGCCAGACAGTCACCTGGAACATCGGCGCGGTGCCGGGCCTGCAGAACCAGAATTACAGCGCCACCGAGGGCGCGCTCACCGTGACCGCCCTCATCACCGCCACTTCAGGCCGCCTCTGCAACACAGCCAGCATCAGCTGCAGCAACGGCTCAGGCTGGACCAGCAACGAATATCCCAATGACATCACCAGCGTGATGGAGCGCAACTGCGTGGACATCGCCAGCGCAGCCTTGCAGATCACCAAGACTGCCAGCCCCTTGCTGGTGAATCCTGGCCAGACCATCACCTATACCGTCAACTAT
>CAYXCT010000107.1:0-7464 GCA_964463435.1 uncultured bacterium
GGGCAGCACGCGCACCGACACGCCCACCCTCTCTCCCACGCCCTCAGCCTCGGCCACGGCGTCAGCCACATCTTCCACCACGCCCTCGCTCACGGCAGGGCCCAGCGGCACAGCCGACCCCACCCAGCCGCCGGCGGGCGGCGAGAGCCCCACCTTGCTCAAGGCCTACAGCCTGCCCAATCCCGTGGTGCCGGGCCTGGCCCCCAGGCTCGCCATCCAAGCCCAGGGCCGCGCCAGCGGGCTTGAGATCCGCGCCTACTCCAAGAACCTGGTGCAGGCCCTGGACCTTCGCCTGGCCTTCAGCCTGCAGCGGGGCTGGAACACCAGCCCCGCGCTGGACCTGCGGCAGCTCCCCACCGGCGTGAGCTTCTTGAGGGTGCGCGCCTTCACCGCCAACGGCCAGGCCGGCAACTGGCTGCTGGTGCCGGTGGTGATCCTGCGCTGAATGAGCCGCCAGGCATAAAAAAAGAGCCGCCCACACGGGCGGCTCTTTTTTTATGCCTCATCCTTTGGCCTCAGGCTTTGTGCCACTTGAAGCCCACCTGGGGCACGGTCTCAATGGCCTCCCCGGCCTCGCCCAGCTTCTGGCGCAGGTGCCCCACATGCACATCCACCACCCGGCTGACGATGCTCAGGTCCCCGCCCCAGGCCGTGCTGATGATCTCATCGCGGGTGAGGGCCTTGCCCGGGTTCTGCAGGAAGACCTTGAGGATCTCGAACTCCTTGCGGGTGAGCTTGAGCGGCGCAGTGCGCACCCAGCACTCATGGCTGTAAGGGTCCAGGCTGACCACCCCCTGGCGCAGCAGGCGCGAGGGCCGGCGGCCCGGGCCGCCCTTGGGCTCCTGGCGACGGAGCAGGGCGCCCACCCGGGCCAGGAACTCGCGCTCATGGAAGGGCTTGGCCAGGTAGTCATCGGCCCCGCGCTCCAGCCCGCGCACGATGTCCTCCTTGCTGTTGCGCGCGGTGAGCATGAGCATGGCGCTGGAGCTGCTGGCCCCCGGCTGCCGCAAGAGGGCCGCCAGCTCCAGCCCGTCTCCGTCCGGCAGGTTGAGGTCCAGCACCACCAGGTCAGGCAGCTTGTAGGCCAGGGCGGCCCGGGCAGCCTTCAGGTCCGCGGCCCCGCGCACGCCGTAGCCCTCGGCCTTGAGCAGGTCCATGATGAGCACCGCCACTGCGGTGTCGTCCTCAACGACCAGGATGTCGGTCTTGGCCATGTTCAATGCCTCCGCGGGAGTTCAAGGATGAAGGTGGCGCCGTGCCCCAGGCTGGACTGCACGCTGAGCCTGCCGCCATGGGCCTCGGCCAGGCCCTTGGCGATGGCCAGGCCCAGGCCCGTGCCCTGGCGGGCGGGCGCGCCCTTGGGCTGGCGCACCCGGAAGAAGCGGTCGAAGACCAGCTGATGGTAGCGCGGGTCGATGCCGATGCCGGTGTCGGCCACCTTGAGGATGAGCCATTGGCTGTTGCCCATCAATTCGACCATGATGCCGCCCTCTTGGGTGAACTTGAAGGCGTTGCTCAGCAGGTTGACGAACATCTGGCGGAACTGCAGCAAATCGGCGTTGACGCTGGCATCGCGCAGCTTGCATTCAAAGCCCAGCTCAACGCCCTTCTCCTCGGCCTGGGCGCGGTAGAGCTTGATCCAGTCGCTGAGCATCTTGGCCGCGTCAAAGGTCTCGTAGTAGGGCTCCACCTTGCCCGCCTCGATGCGGGCCATGCTCAGCAGGTTCTGGATGAAGGCGGTCAGGCCCTCCAGGTGGTTGCTGATCATCAGCAGGTACTCGCTCTGCCCGTTGTTGAGCGCTCCGGCCCGGCCCGAGATGAGGGCGTTGCTGGCGCTGCGGATGGCCTGCAGGGGCGTGCCCAGGTCGTGGGTCACGCCGCTGACGAAGTCGCGCTTCATGGCGTCCAGCTCCTTGAGCTGGACGGTCATGGCATTGAAGTCGCGGGCCAGGTCGCCGATCTCGTCCTGGCGGTCGAGCAGCACCGGCTGGTCCAGGCGGCCGCCGCGCACGGCGCGGGTGCCCTCGGCGATGCGGCGCAGGGGCTCCGCCATCTGGCGGCCCACCCAGAAGCTGGCCAGCGCGCCCAGGATGAGGGCCGCCAGGCAGGCGGTGAGCGCCGGCGGCAGCCAGGCCATCAGGCGCTCATGGATGGCGGCCTGGGCGCGGCCCTGGTCAAAGCCCAGCCGCACCAGGCCATGCCCGCTGCGCGGCAGGGGGTAGGCCAGGGTCCAGATGACCACCTGCCCCAAGCCGGGCAGGGCCTGCGGCGCGGGCAGCTTGGCCTGCGGCGGGGAGAGGGGCACCACCGCGGCCAGGGCCGGCGGCTGCACGATGCGCGGCCGGGCCGGCGGCTCCCAGGCGGCGAAGACCACCCCGGGGTCGCGCAGGGCCTCGCGCATGACGCTCAGCACGGCCAGCTCGTCCTGCGACACCGCGGCCTCGCGGGCAGCCTGGGCCAGGGCCTCGGTCTTCTGGCGCTGCAGGCGGGCCGCCTCGCCGGCCAGCACAAAGCGCGCCGCGCCGCCCAAGAGCAGCAGGCAGACGCCCAGGGTCACCACCGCCACCAGGGCATGGCTCAGGAAGAATCTCAGCGAGAGTCTCATTGCTGTCCTTGCTCCTCCATGCGGGCCCGGGTGAGGCTGTTCAAGACCTTGAGGTTGGTGGGGTCGGCGGCCAGCGCCTGCTCCCACAGGCGCAGGGCCTCGCCGCGGCGGCCCTCGGCATAGGCCTTGAGGCCCTGCTGGTAGAGCTCTTGCGCGCGCTGGGCGCCGGCCTGGCCCTCCTGGCCCAGGCCTTCCCGCATGTGCCGGGCCTGGGCGTTGGCCGGCTCAAGGTCCAGGGCCTTGCGCACCGCATCGCGGGCCAGGTCGCTGCGCCCATGCTGGCGCAGGCTCTCCGCCTCCAGCAGCAGGCGCTCCACCTGCGGGCTTTGGGGCTGCGGGGTGGGCGAAGCCTGCGAGGTTGCTTGCGGGGTGGGCGTGGGCTGCCAGGCGGCCTTGATCTGCGCCAGCAGGCCATCCTCAGGATGCAGGGCCAGGGCCTGGTCCAGCAGGCCCAGGGCCTCGGCCTCATGGCTCAAGGCGCGCGCCTCGCCGGCAGATTCCAAGAGCTTGGCCACCGCCGGGTCGGCCAGGGCCGTGGCGGGCAGCAGCGCCAGCGCCTGGCGCAGCCCCTCTTGGGCCGGCGCGCTGGCAGGGTCCAGCGCCTGGGCCTGCTCAAAGAGCGCCCGCGCCGCGCTCAGATCCCCGGCTTGCAAGCTGCCGCGGCCCAAGCTAGCAAGCTCCTGAGCCTGCGCGCCGCGCCGGGCCAGCTGCACTGAGACCAGCAGGGCCGCGGCAGGCGCGCTGGCAGGGTCCAGCGCCTGGGCGCCCTGAACCCCTGCTTCAGCCCCCTGCAGGTCCCCGCGCGCCAGGGCGGCCCGGCCCGCGGCCAGCCATTCCTCGACCCGGCGCGCGACATCCCAGGGCTGGCGGTCCTGCCCCTCGCCAAAGCGCCAAGAGAGCTCGACATCATGGCTGGCGGGCAGGTCGGCGCCCGCGCCCTGATAGCCCAGGCGGCAGGCATAGTCCAGGCCCAGCGGCCCGCGCTGATAGCCCAGCCCGGCGCCCACCTGGGCGCTGTCCAGGCCCAGGCGCAGCGCCAAGCCCAGGGGATGCCGCCATTCCACGCCGCCAGAGCCGGCCCAAGTCGCCCTCCTGCTCCTGCTGCAGCTCAAAGACGCAGGGCCCCATGCCCGTGGGCAGCCAAGCCTGGGCAGCCACGCGGAAGGTGCGGTCCAAGCGGTCTTCGCCCAGCACGCCCAGGTTGGGGCGCAGCAGGCCCTCCACCGAGGCGCCCAGGCTGAGATAGGCTCCCAGCTGCGAATGCAGGCCCATGCCCAAGTCAAAGCCCTGGGCCGCCCAATTGGAATTGTAGGAGGCCAGGGCCGCGCCCGGCTCATAGGCGCGCCGCAGCCAGTCTGCCTGGGCGCCGCAGGAGAGCAGGCCTTGCGGCACCATGTCAAAGCCCCAGCCCAGGCGCAGCCGGTCCTCCTGCAGGTTGTCCGCGCCAAAATGGTCCCAGGCCAAGCCCAGGCCGCCCCATGGCGTCCCGGCCAGGGGCTGCACATAGGCCAGGTGGCCTGAGGAGAGGTCATCGCCCAGGCCGCTGAACAGGCTCTGATAGCGCGCCGCGGCCTGGGCCGAGCCGGCATCGGCCAGCAGGGCCGGGTTCAGGTCCAGGGCGTCCACCGGGCAGGCCCCGGCCGCGCCGCCGTTGCCCATGGCCGCCTCGCGGGCGGGCGGATCCGCGTCAAAGGCCGCGGCTGGCAGGGCCAGAGGCAGCGCCAGCGCCAAGGCTAGGGGCAATAAGGCTCTCATCGCACCAGGGTGATGGTGCCGTGCCACTGGGAACCATGGTCACGGGCGACATAGACATAGACGCCGCCGCCAAGCAGGTTGCCCGCGTCATCGCGGCCGTCCCAGATGGCGCTGTCGGCATCGCTCCAGTATAGCCGCCTTCGCACCCTGCGCTCAAGGTCAAGGATGCAAAGTTCGCCCGAGCCGCGGGCCGGGAAGCGGAAGGTGACAGCATGGGGGGGCAGGTAGGGGCTGAAGGGGTTCGGCCCCACCAGCAAGCCCTTGGGCCGCGGCGTGCCCGTGGGGCTGATGCTGGGCGTGGGCGAGATGCTGGGCGTGGGGCTAGGGGTGGGCGATGGCGTGCCGCTCAGGGTGGCCGTGAAGGTGGCCGTGATGGTGGGGCTGGCCGAGGCCGTGGCAGAGGCCGAAGGCGAAGGCGAGGCCGTGAAGGTGGCCGTGATGGTGGAGCTGGCCGAGGCCGTGGCAGAGGCTGTGGGCGTGAGCGTGATGGTGGCGCTGGCCGTGGCCGTAGGGCTGGCCGTGGCGCTGAAGGTGGGCGTAGCCGTGGGCGTGGGGCTGGCCGTGCTGCTCAAGCTGGGCGTGGCCGTGCAGGTGGGGCTGGCGGATTGCGAAGCCGTTGCCGTGGCGGTGGCCGTGATGGTGCAAGAGGCCGTGCCGGTGGGGCTGGGCGTAGCAGTGGGGCTGACTGTGGCAGTGCCGCTGGGCTCTGGCGTGCCCGAAGGCGTGAGCGAGCTGGTGGGCGAGGCGGTGCTGGAGGAGGTGGGCGAGATGGTGGCGCTGGCCGTTGCCGTGGCCGTGGCCGTGGCGCTGGGGCTGAAGCTCGCCGTCAGCGAAACCGTGGGCGTGGAGCTGATGGTGGCGGTGCTGGTGGCGCTGCCCTGAAAGGTGGGCGAGGCCGTGGCCGTGAAGCCCGCGCAGCTGGCATACACCAAGCTGACCTGCGCGATCTGGAAATCCATGGCGCCCAGCGAGCCATTGAAGCCCCACTGGAAGCCCAGGGCCTGGGTCAGGTCCAGCGGCTGGCTGCCGGGGTTCAGGCTGGCCAGGTTGATGGTGTAAGTGGCCCACACCGGCTGGGGCGGCGGGTTGCTGGGCAGGTCCTGGTAGGGCTGGTTGTTGTCCGTGACATTGGCTTGGATCATGCGGAAACGCATGATGGTGCCCTGGCCATAGAGGATGAAGCTCACAGCCACCACATTGCTCAAGTCCACGGCCGCGGTGGGCGAGAGCAGATAGCCCGTGGCATAAGCGTAGCCCGGGAAGGGCGTGGCATTGCCGGACACCGACAGGGCGTAGGCGGAAGCCACCCCATCCGCCAGCAGCGACACGCTGGCCCAGCTGGGATCAGTCCCGGCCGTGCCCGACTGGCCCACGAACTGGCCGCCCCAATAATTCACCAGGCTGTCATTGGCGAAATCCGCCAGCACCACGGTGCATTGCGGGCTGGGCGTGGGCGTGACGCTGGGCGGCGCGGAAAAAAGCGCTAGGGACGGCAAGGCCAGCAGCAGCGCCAGCAGGGGCGCCTTCAGCTTGGGAGGGAGCTTTGGCATGGTCCAGTTTTACCGCAAATCCCGGCCATCTGATAGGGTTTTCAGCCCTTGGGCCGGGCTGGGCGCAATTGACAGGCGCGGCAGGGCCATTCTATACTGCACTCCTCAAATAGAGGAACCAACCGGAACTCAGGAGCCCCTGTGGCCAATGTTTTGAAGCTCGGCATCCCCAAAGGCAGCCTCGAAGAGGCGACGGTCAGCCTGTTCAAGCAGGCCGGCTATAGCATCGGCATCTCCTCCCGCAGCTACTACCCCAGCATCGATGACAAGGAAGTCAGCTGCATGCTCATCCGCAGCCAAGAGATGGCCCGCTACGTGCAGGATGGCGTGCTCGACTGCGGCCTGTGCGGCTATGACTGGGTGGTGGAGAACGATGCGGATGTGGAGCTGGTCTGCCGCCTGGAGTACAGCAAGGCCTCCAACAACCCGGCGCGCTGGGTGCTGGCGGTGCCCAATGACAGCCCCATCCAGGGCGTCAAGGACCTGGAGGGCAAGCGGGTGGCCACCGAGCTGGTGGGCGGCACCAAGCGCTGGCTGGCCAAGAACGGGGTCACGGCCCATGTGGAGTTCAGCTGGGGCGCCACCGAGGTGAAGCCGCCGGTGCTGGCCGATGCCATCGTGGAGATCACCGAGACCGGCAGCTCGCTCAAGGCCAACAACCTGCGCATCGTGGAGACCATCCTGGAGACCAGCACCCAGTTCATCGCCGGGCGCAAGGCCTGGGCCGACCCCTGGAAGCGCGAGAAGATAGAGAACATGGTGCTGCTGCTGCAGGGCGCATTGCTGGCCCGCAAGATGGTGGGGCTCAAGATGAACGTGGCCGCCGCGGACGAGGCCAAGGTGCTGGCCCTGCTGCCCTCGCTCAAGAACCCCACCCGCTCGGCCCTGGCCAAGGGCGACTGGGTGGCGCTGGAGACGGTCATCGAGGAGACCCAGGTGCGGGAGCTCATCCCCAAGCTGCGCAAGGCCGGGGCCCAGGGCCTGGTGGAATACCCCCTCAACAAGATCCTCGTCTAAGCCGGCATGGGGGCCCAGGAGCAGAACCGGCAAGGGAGCGCCCTGTACCGCGAGGGCAAGCTGGACCAGGCCAAAGCCTGCTTTGAGCAGGCTTTGGCCGAGGACAAGGCCTATTTCCCTGCCCGGCTCAATCTGGGCATCGTGCTCTTCCACCAGGGCGACCTGGACGGCGCGGTCAAGCACTGCCTGAAGGCCGTGGAATCCGAGCCCACCCATCCCCAGGCCCACTACCACCTGGGCAATGCCTACTTCGCCAAGAACTGGTGGGAAGAGGCCCTCACCGAGTACCAGAAGGTGCTGGACCTGCTGCCCGACCATGCCGGCGCCCACTTCGGCCTGGCCGGCATCTACATGAACCGCGGCTGGCAGGACAAGGCCGTGGCCGCCTGGAAGCGCTTTTTGGAGCTGGACCCGCAGTCGCCCAAGGCGGCCTTCGCCAAAGCCAGCCTGGAGCTGGCCCAGCGCAACAACATCTCGGTCAAGCGCTGGTGAGGCGCCTCTGCCTGGCCCTGGCCCTGGCCGCCTCAGCCCGCCTGG
>CAYXCT010000108.1:0-7450 GCA_964463435.1 uncultured bacterium
CCCAAAACCTGCTGAATCCTACTTTTGATTGGACCAACTTTGGGGCTACCCGCAGGGCCAGATGTGTTTTTCGAGACCACAAGTCTACTTCCTTTCTCGGCGTGGGGATTTTATTATCATGATTCAGACTCTCCCCCACGAGATTCTTCGGGATATGGGTTTGTGTTTGAGAAACTATGGGGAAGGTGGTATTGGGCAAGTTACAGGGGGTAGGAATTTTTAAACTGGACTTTGATGCAGGCACGACTTTGGTCTTGGGGGGATTGTGCTAAGAAATAGTATCATCTTTGTTTTGGACCACCCCAAGAACCCGGAGAACATAGGCCTGGCCGCGCGAGCCATGGCCAACTTCGGCTTCATGCGGCTGCGCCTGGTGGCGCCTGAGGGCTTGGACCATGCCCGCCGCATCGCCCGCCATGGCGCCGCGGTGGTGGAGCAGGCCCAGGTCTATGACACGCTGGAGCAGGCGCTGGCTGACCTGACCGTGGTGCTCACCACCACTGGGCTCAAGGAGCTGGTGGGTGAGGAGCCTTTGCTCCCCGGCCCGGCGGCCCGCTGGCTGGCTGAGAGCAGCCAGGCCGGCCCAGTGGGCCTGCTCTTCGGCTGTGAGCGCATAGGCCTGACCGCAGCCCAGGTGCTGATGGGCGACCGCATCTGCCGCGTGCCCACCTGGGCCGACTGCCCCAGCATGAATTTGAGCCACGCCGTGGGCCTCTTCGCCTGGGAGCTCAACCAGGCCACGGGCAGCGTGGGCTCCTTGCCAGCCGAGCCGCCAGCCACCTGGGCAGAGAAGCGCCTGGCCCTGGACAAGCTGGACCAGGCCCTGCAGGCCCTGGAGCTGAAGCCCGAGGGCCGGCGCCAGGCCCTGCTCTTGGGGCTCAAGGAGTTCCTGGACCGGCGGGCCATGTCGCAGGGCGACGCCAAGTACGTGCTGCAGGGCCTCAACCTGCTGATCAAGCGGCTGGGGGAATGGAAACCAGGGGGGCAATGATGGCCTCCAGCCAAGGCATGCTCGAATTCGTGCGCTCGCAGCTGCCGGCCGAGCTGCCCCTGCGCAGCCGCAAGATGTTTGGCGAGTACGCGCTCTATCTGGATGCCAAGGTGGTGGCCTTCATCTGCGATGACCGCCTGCTGGTCAAGCCCACCCCAGCTGGCCTGGCCTTCATCGGCAAGCCCTTGCTGGGCTTGCCCTACCCTGGTGCCAAGCCCTGCTATCACATCCCTGACAAGCAGATCCAGCGTGGTTCATGGCTCGCTGAGCTGCTCCAGCTGACCGCCGCCAGCCTGCCGCAGCCCAAGCCCAAGAAGAAGCCTGCTGAAAAGAGAAAGCCCGGCCAATGAGCCGGGCTTTCTCTTTTCAGGTTGGATTGGTGATTGAGATTTGACTTCTATTCCTAAAAAGGTATAATCGGCCATGGACCATGAGCTCCTAAAAACCGTCCGGTGGATTGGTTCTTCAAAGAAGGACCTGAAGAAGTTGCCGGGGCAAGTCCAGGACGACATAGGATACGCGCTCTTTGTGGCGCAGAACGGGAAGAAGCATCCTGATGCCAAGGTTCTGAAGGGTTTTGGTTCAGCAGGCATCTTAGAGGTGGTGTCGAGCGTCAGCAGCGGCACCTACCGTGGCGTCTACACGGTGCAATTCGCTGATGTCATCTATGTCTTGCACTGCTTTCAAAAGAAATCAACCCAAGGCATTGCTACTTCAACGCATGACCGTGATTTGATCCGCAGCAGGCTCGCTGAAGCGGCGCAATTAGAAAAAGGGGAGGCGCGATGAAGATCCAAAAGGCTCAATCCAATATCTATGCTGATATCGGCGCCAAAGATGCTGAGGGCATGCTTATAAAAGCAAAGCTGGCCTTGGAGATCGGCGAGATCATCCGCCATAAAAAGCTATCCCAGATGAGGGCTGCGGCGCTCATGGGCATTTCCCAGCCCAAGCTTTCGGAGCTTCTGCGGGGCCGGTTCAGGGCCATCTCAGAGGCCAAGATGATGGCATGCCTGACGCGCTTGGGAGCTTCGGTCAGCATCGTGGTCAAATATGGCAATGACAAGGCCTCCATTGTGGAATATGAGCGGCCCCGTCCGGCCATAAGCTCGGTTCGGGGCCGCATCAATGTTGAAGACCATTCGCGCCAGCTTCGGGAGATGGAGCTGCATGAGCGCTGAGGCCCTTGGAGCATCCCTAGCTTGAAGCTCTGGAAGGGATGAGCTGCCAGGCTCTTGATGGATGGCTTAGAACAATAGAAAAGGCAGCCTTGAAGGGCTGCCTTTTCTATTTAGGAAGGAGAATCAAGCCTACTTGGTGACGTACTTCTCCAATTTCTCGAACTTGTCAAAGGGCTTCTTGTCCGTGCTCACGCGGCCATGCTTGGCCAGCACGGCCAGCTCTTCGCCGGTGGGCTCAGCGTGGTAGAGGCTGGGGGTGAAGGCGGCCAGGTCCACGCCTTGCTTGGACAGGGCCTGCTTGCCCGCGGCCATGCGCTTCAGGCTGATGGGCTTGAGGCTGGCCATGCGGTAGGTCCAGCCCATGCCGAAGCAGGGCATGTCCACCCGCGCGGTGGCGATGTGGGGGAAGACGCTGCCCAGGGTCTTGCGGATGGTGGCGAAGCTCTCGGGGAAGAGGAAGTAGTTGTCGGTGTGGATGGAGAGCAGGCCGCCTGAGGTGAGGCGGCTGGCGCAGAGCTGGTAGAATTCGCGGGTGTAGAGCATCTTGCTGGGGCCGTGGGGCTCGGTCAGGTCCACCACCAGCACGTCGAAGCGCTCGCTGTTGCCCTCCAGCCACTGGCGGGCGTCCTGGTACACGATCTCCACGCGGGGGTCCTGCAGGGCCTTGCGGATGGCCGGGTAGTGCTTGCAACAGAAGTCCACCACGCCCTTGTCGATCTCCACCATCAAGATCCGCTTGAGCCCCTTGAGCTTGACCGCCTCCTCAATGGCGAAGCAGTCGCCGCCGCCGATGATGAGCAGGCTCTCGGCCTTGGCATGGGCCAGCAGGGGGGCGCTCACCAGGTACTGGTGATAGCGGTTCTCATCGCCCTCGCTGATCTGGATCTTGCCGTCCAAGAAGAGCAGGGTGCCGAAGGTGCCGCTCTTGAAGATCTCCATGCTCTGGAAGGGGGTCTTGCCCTTGAACAGGCTCTGGCCCCGGTAGACGTGGCCGAAGTCATTGTTGACCCATTCGGTCTTGATGCTGCTCACGATGCGCTCCCAGCGGGCGGTTGGACGGGCGGTCAGATGCGGTGTTATAGCCTCTGCCAGGCCTGGGGGCAAGCCAAAAGCGCAGGATTGACCAGCGGCGCAAGATGCCAGAAGATACACGGATGTGACCTGTTCGTGATGCCGGGCTGGCATGATGGAAGCCCCATTTCATGCCCGCTCGAGGAGACCCATGCCCGAACTGACCCCGGATTTGTACATCAACCGCGAGCTCTCCTGGCTGGAGTTCAACCAGCGCGTGCTCGACGAGGCCAAGGACCCCAGCCAGCCCCTGCTGGAGCGGGTCAAGTTCCTGGCCATCGTCAGCAGCAACCTGGATGAGTTCTTCGAGATCCGCGTGGGCGGCCTCAAGCAGCAGGACGAGGCCGACGGCGACTTCCGCAACCCGGATGGCCTGACGCCCCGCCAGCAGCTGGCGCGCATCAGCCAGCGGGCCCACCAGATGGTGGACGAGCAGTACCGGCTGTGGCAGGGCCAGCTCTGCCCGGCCCTGCGCGCCGAGGGCCTGCACTTCTTGACCCTCAAGGACCTGAGCGCGGCGGACAAGGCCTGGGCTGAGCGCTTCTTCGACGAGCAGGTGGCCCCGGTGCTCACGCCCATGGCCATCGACCCAGCCCACCCCTTCCCGCAGCTGCCCAACAAATCCATCAACCTGGCCCTGGTGCTGATGCAGAAGGACCCGTTGAGCGGCGAGAGCGTGGAGCGCCTGGGCCTGGTGCCGGTGCCCCAGGCCATGCCGCGCTTCATCTCCCTGCCTGAAGAGGCCGGCAAGCGGGCCCGCAAGGAGCCGCGCTACATCTTTCTGGCCGACCTGATGCGCTTCTGCGTGGGCCGGCTCTTCCCAGGCCGCGAGTGCGCCGGGGCCTGGGGCTTCCGCATCACCCGCAACAGCAACCTGTACCTGGACGAGGATGAGGCCGAGAACATCCTGGACAGCCTGGAGGCCGAGCTGAAGCGCCGCAAGAAGGGCGCGGCCGTGCGGCTGGAGGCCCACACGGGCATGCCGCTCTTCGCCCTGGGCAGCCTCATGCTGGCCCTGGGCCTGGAGCGCGAGGATGTCTATGAGGTGGACGGCCCGGTCAACCTGCACCGGCTGATGGCCCTCACCCAGGAGATAGACCGGCCCGACCTCAAGGACCTGCCCCTGCAGCCCCGCCTGCTGGAGCTGCCCACCAACGACCATGACGCCCTCTTCGACCTGATCCGCGAGGGCGACCTTTTGCTGCACCACCCCTACGAGAGCTTCGGCACGGTCACCGACTTCATCACCCGGGCCGCCGAGGACCCCAAGGTGCTGGCCATCAAGCAGACCTTCTACCGCACCAGCGGCGACTCGCCCATCGTGCGGGCCCTCATCCAGGCCGCTGAGAAGGGCAAGCAGGTGACGGTGCTGATGGAGCTGAAGGCCCGCTTCGACGAGGAGAACAACATCCACTGGGCCCGCGAGATGGAGGAGGCGGGCATCCATGTGGTCTATGGCCTGGTGGGCTACAAGACCCACTGCAAGCTGGCCTTGGTGGTGAGGCGCGAGGGAGGGGCCCTGCGCCGCTACGCCCACCTGGGCACCGGCAACTACAACCAGACCACGGCCCGCATCTACACCGACCTGGGGCTCTTCACCTGCCGCGAGAGCATCGGCCGCGACGTGGCCTCGGTGTTCAACCTGCTCACCGGCTTCACCGGCCCGGACGCCGTGCCGCAGATGGAGAGCCTGCTGGTGGCGCCCTTGGGGCTCAAGGAGGGCATCCTGGGCCGCCTGGCGCGCGAAGAGCAGAACGCCCGCGAGGGAAAGCCGGCCCGCGTGGTGGCCAAGATGAACGCCCTGGTGGACCCGGAGGTGATCGCCGGGCTGTACCAGGCCAGCCAGGCCGGGGTGGCCATCGACCTGATCGTGCGCGGCATCTGCTGCCTCAAGCCCGGCTTGCCCGGGCTCTCCGAGAACATCCGCGTGCGCAGCATCGTGGACCGCTTTCTCGAGCACTCGCGCGTCTACTACTTTGAGAACGCCGGCCAGCCCGAGGTGTGGGCCGGCAGCGCCGATTGGATGCCCCGCAACTTCCAGCGCCGGGTGGAGGTGCTCTTCCCCATCCTGGACGAGGGGCACCGCCGGCGGGTGGTCTCGGACATCCTGGCCGCCGGGCTTGGCGACAACGTGAAGGCGCGGCTGATGCAGCCCGATGGCTCCTGGGCCCGCTGCCAGCAGGGCACCGAGCCGCCCCTGCGCAGCCAGGCCCTGCTGATGGCTGCCGCGGCCAGCCGCAGCCAGCCTGGCCTGGAGCTGCCGCCGGTCACCCCCTTGCGAAGCGAGGTTGCTTGAAGCGCAGGCTCATTTTCTTCTTTGTGTTGGCTTGCCTGCCCCTGGCTGCCCAGGCCGATGGCCTGTCCCCCTCGGCTGAGAGCTTGGGGCTTCGGCTGACCGCAGAGCCGGCGGAGCGGCCCTTTGTGTCCAGCACTCTGCAGGCCATGGCTGATTTCGGACTCACCCCCTTGCGCTGGCGCTGGCATGACCTGGCCTACCTGGCGCCCGAGGCCGTGGGCTTGGCCGTGCTGCTCAACAATGATGTCCCCCTCTATGGCCGGATGGCCCTGGGCGACAGCCGCAAGCCTTGGCTGGACCACAGCATGCCCGCGGTCTCGGCCCTGGGCGACGGCTTCATCGAGTTCGCGGGCGCGGCCCTGGCAGACAAGCTGGGCGACGCGCGGCTGGCCCGCACCTCGGCCGTGGCCATGCAGGGCCTGGCGGTGGTGGCGGTGTATTCCACGGTGCTCAAGACCGCGGCTTGGTCCAACCGGCCCTATCAGGACGACAGCGTCCACCGCTTCTGGGACTTCAGCCAATCCACCACCGGCTTCCCCTCGGGCCATGCCTTCTCCGCCTTCTGCGCGGCCGAGGTCTATGGCGCGGAATACGGGCGCTGGTGGACCTATCCCTTTGCCTGCCTGGTGGCCTATTCCCGCATCTACAACCAGGCCCATTGGCCCTCGGATGTCTATGCCGGCACCCTGCTCGGCATCGCGGCTGGCTGCCAGGCGCGCCAGGCTGCCGAGTCCGGCGGCGCGCCAGCCATCCATTTGAGCCAGGCCATCGGCTCTGGCACCCCGCTCCTGGTGGCTGATGCGCATTTCTAGGCCAGCTTTGAGCGCGCTGCTGCTGGCGGGGCTCTTGGCCCCTCTGGCCCTCCCCCTGCAAGCGGGCCCGGGTGATTGGCAAGATCCCTTCGCGTCTTGGGCCGCATACGGCTATGCCCAGGGCCTGCTCCTTGCCCGGCCCCAAGATGGCCAGGCCCCGGCCGGCCGCCTCGACAGCCAGGGCGACAATGCCACGGGCTGGTATCAGGACGGCCTGGTCTTGCGCCACCTTGAGCTGGCCCTTTCTGGCCCCCTGGGCTGGCAAGGCTGGTCGGCCACGGCCGCGGTCTTCACAGACCTGAATGCCGTGGGCTTCACGGACCTCTTCGTGCAATGGCAGCCAGCCGGGCTCAGGCTCCGCGCCGGGCAGCTGCGTCTGCCCTTTGGCGATGAGGAGCAGGCCTCGGCCAAGGATATCGTTGCCATCCAGCGCAGCCTCTTTTGGGGCTTCTCCAATTACGGCACCTTGGGACCCTGGGGCCTCTCCTGCCTGGCTGAGCGCGGCTGGGGACTGCGCCTGGACCAAGCCCTGAGCTTGGGCGGAGTGGCCCTGAGCCTGCAGGCTGGCGGCTTTGACGCCGGGGGAGGGGATTTCAACCCAGGGATCTGTGGCGTGGCCCGCGCCCAGGCCAGCTGGCAGCAGGGCAGCTTGAGCGCCCAGGCCGGCGCTTCAGGCAGCCTGGGCCGCAGCACCTTTTCCGTGCCCGATCTCAGCTATGCCCCGCTGGGCGCGCAAAGGCCCTCTGCCAGCCCCTGGGTGGCCACGGGCGGCCTGGCCGGCCATGGCCTGGTGGAGACCGGCGGCGCGGATGCAAGGCTCGGCCTGGGCCCGCTCTGCGGCCAGGCCGAGGGCCTGCTGCAAACGCTGGCCGGCCATGAGCGCGGCGGCCTGGCCTTCACGGCCTGGCTGGACCTGCCCAGCTGGGAGGCCGCGAGCCTTCGGCCCTATGCCCGCCTGGAGCAGGCCTGGACCAGCTTTGCCGACGGCGTGCACCAGCCGGATAGCCTTTACCGCCTGGCCACCTTGGGCCTGCGCCTGCCCCTGCCCTGGGCCCTGGAGCTCAAGCTGGAGGGCCTGCAGTTCATGGATGATGACTTC
>CAYXCT010000109.1:0-7194 GCA_964463435.1 uncultured bacterium
GGCGCATCAAGGCCGAGACCGGGCTGGCCTTGACCCTGAGCCTGGGCGAGCGCAGCCTGGCTGAGCTGGCGGCCTGGCGGGAGGCCGGCGCGGACAGGTACCTGATGCGCTTTGAGACCGGCAATGCGCGGCTCTTCGCCAGCATCCATCCCCCGGCCCGGCCGGGCCAGGCCTGCGACCGCCTGGCCCTGCTGCTGCAGCTGCGCAGCCTGGGCTATGAGGTGGGCAGCGGCATCCTCATCGGCATCCCGGGCCAGACTTACGCCGACCTGGCCCTGGACATCCGGCTCTTCCATGAGCTGGAGTTGGACATGATTGGCGTGGGGCCCTTCATCCCCCATCCTGACACTCCTCTGGGCCAGGCGCCGGCCCCGGCCCCGGCTCTTGAGGGGCAGGTGCCCAACACTGAGCTGATGACCTACAAGGTGCTGGCCCTGGCCCGCCTGATGCGGCCCCAGGCCAACCTGCCCAGCACCACGGCCCTGGCCACCCTCAACCTGGCCGCGGGCAGGGAGCTGGGCCTGCAGCGCGGGGCCAACGTGCTGATGCCCAACCTGACCCCGCCCAAGTACCGGCCGCTCTATGAGATCTACCCGGCCAAGGCCTGCATCCGCGAGACTGCCGAGCAGTGCCACGCCTGCGTGGGAGCGCGCCTGCGCCGCATCGGCCGGCGCATCGGCTCCGGCCCGGGCTCCGCGCCCTCCTTCACCCAGCGGGCGGCCGCGGCCTGAGCCCGGCCTTGAACCTGCCGCCAGGGTCTGCTATCCTTTGCCATCAGACCTTGGAGGTGCTGCGTGGAAGTCATCAAGACCTATCTCGGCATCGCCCTGGGCAGCGCCTTGGGCGGCATGGCCCGCTACGGCCTGGGCGGGCTGGTGGACCGCAGCACCAGCGGCACCTTCCCTTGGGGCACGGTGCTGGTCAACATCAGCGGCTGCTTCTTGATCGGCCTGTTCGCCCAGGCCACCTCGCCTGAGGGCCGGGCCTGGATCAACCCGCAGTGGCGCCTGCTTCTCATGGTGGGCGTGTGCGGCGGCTACACCACCTTCTCGTCCTTCAGCCTGCAGACCCTCAACCAGCTGAGGGACGGCGACGTGCTCAAGGCCGTGGCCCATGTGCTGCTCTCAGTGCTGCTGTGCCTGGCCGCCACCTGGGGCGGGGAAGCCGCGGGCCTGCTGGCCGGGCGCTGAGCCCAAAATCTACGGAGGAGCTGATGCAGCTGCCCAAGGAAGCCTGCTTGCTGCGCCTGTTCATGGGCGAGAACGACCGCTATGAGGGCAAGGCCCTGTACGAGGCGCTGGTGCTCAAGGCGCGCGAGCAGCACTTGGCCGGAGCCACGGTGCTGCGCGGGGGCATGGGCTTCGGCCATGCCAGCCGCATCCACACCAGCAAGATCCTCAACCTCTCCGAGGACCTGCCCCTGGTGGTGGAGATCGTGGATGCCGAGGACAAGATCCAGGCCTTTTTGCCCTTTGTGGAGCAGATGATGGGCAGCGGCCTGGTGACGCTGGAGAAGGTGCAGGTGCTGAAGTACGGAAAGTGAGGCCCTGGCGCTTGACAAAGCCTGGGCCTTGGGCTATCTTGCAAATGGTAATAGTTATCAATTGAGATTCATTCCCTATCTGGAGCTGCCATGCACATCTCAGAAGGCATCCTCACCGGCCCTTCCTTCTACATCACCACCGCGGCCGGCGCCGTGGCCCTGGCCTTTGGCGCGGCCAGCATGAAGAAGTTCGTCAAGGAGCAGCCCAGCCGCAAGCCTTTGCTGGGCATGGCCGGGGCCTTCATCTTCCTGGTCTCGCTGGTCCCCATCCCGGCCTACATGGGCACCTGCTCGCATCCTTGCGGCACCCCGCTGGCGGGCATCTTGCTCGGCCCGGGCATCGGCATCGCGCTCTCGGCATTGGCCCTGTTCCTGCAGGCCCTGCTCTTCGCCCACGGCGGCTTCGGCTCGCTGGGCGCCAATGTGCTCTCCTTGGGCGTGACCGGCGCGGTGAGCGGCTATGTCATCTTCAATGCCGGGCGCAAGCTGGGCATGCCGCTGTGGGCCGCGGCCGGCCTGGCCGGCCTGCTGGGCGATGTGCTGGTCTACCTGGTGTCCGGCCTGGTGCTGGGCAGCCACCTGGCCTTTGTGGCGCCCCAGCCGCAGTACAGCTTCGGCCAGTACCTGCGGGTCATCTACCTGGCCTATCTGCCGGTGCAGGGCCCCATCGCCCTGGGCGAGATGGTGGTCACCGGCCTGGCCATCCACAGCATCGGCCGCCAGCGGCCCGAGGTGCTGGAAGCCCTGGGCGTGATCCCGGCCAAGGCCCGCAAGGTGGCGGCATTGCTGCTGATCGGCTTCAGCCTGAGCCTGCTGGCCCCGGCCGCCCTGCGCGCCGAGGCCCCCGCCAGCCAGCCCGCGGCCAGCGCCCCGGCGGCTGCCCCGGCACCGGAGCACAAGGGCTTCACGGGCATGGATGAGGCGGTCAACGAGGCCATGGCCAACCGCGCGGGCGCCAATGCCCACGACCCCTACATCGACTTGGAGAAGCAGGGAGACGTGTGGAACTTTGTGCTGCTGATGGGCGGCGGCATCGCCGGCTTCATCGTGGGCGTCAATTGGCATCACCTCTTTGGCAAGCCAGCGCCGGGCCAGGTTGACAAGGCCTAAGGCATCGGGGATAAAAGACCATCCATCCCCCTTGCCTTTGAGGCTTTGATGAAGCACAGCATCACCCTGGCTGCCTGCCTGTGCCTGTTGGGCGCAGCGCTGGCAGCAGAGGACATCGATTCCCGGCTCTCGGCGCTGGAGGCTGAGGTGGCTGCGCTCAAGGCGCAGGCCCCAGCGCCCAGCCCGGCCCAGGATCCGGCCGGCCTCAAGCTTGGCCTCAAGTCCACCCTGGTCTTTCAGCAGCTGCTGGGACAGGGCGGGGAAGGCGCGGCGAGCCAGGACAAGGGCGCGGGCACCGGCAACCTGGACCTGCTGCTGGATGCGGCGCCCCTGCCTTGGGCCCTGGTGCATGGCGACCTGAATGTGGGCGGCTATCAGGGCATCGACTGCCTGGTGAGCTCGGACAGCAAGCTCAACGCCACTTGGCGCTCGGAAGAGGCGGAGATGGTGGCCCGCGAGGCCTATGCCACCTTCAAGGCCGGGGGCGCGGCTGACCTGAGCCTGGGCCTGCTGGACCCCACGGATTCCATCGATGAGAACAGCCTGGCCGGGGATGAGACCAGCAGCTTTCTGGCAGGGCTCTTCGTCAACAACCCGGTGCTGGAGCCGCCCACCCATGGCGCGGGCCTGCTGGCCACGGCCGGCAGCGGGCTGTTGATGGCCAAGTATCTGGCCATCAACGCGCAGGGCACCGCGGTGGACCCGGCCAGCAGCATCTACCAGGCAGCTGAGCTGGCTTCTGCCTGGGATTCGGGCGGCGTGCGTGCCTGGGGCCGCCGCCGGCCCTTGGGCCCGGATGGCGAGTCCAATGCCCTGGGCTTGAGCGCGGATCAATCCCTGGGGCCTTGGGGCGTGTTCGCGCGCTTTGCCAAGGCTTGGTACCCGGATGGCGAGGCCATCAGCGCCGATGCCCATGACCGAGCCTATTCCGCGGGCCTGGTCTACACAGGCTTGGGCCTGCGCGCGGGGGACCCGGCCCAGCAGGATTCGCTGGGCTTGGCCTGGGGAGCGGACCTGCTGATGGATGGCGACCAGGAGCAGGTGGCTGAGGCCCGCTACTGCCTGCCCTTGGGGCCGCATCTGCTGGCCAGCCTGCATTATCAGGCGCTCTATTCGCGCCTTCAGGATGGCAAGGCCCTGCAGCCGGCCCATGTGCTGGGCAGCCGGGTCACCCTCAGCTATTAGGCGCGACAGCGCTTGATGCAGCCCCGGAGAATCGTTAAGATGCCTGCATGCGACATGCAGGCATCTTTCATTAGGGGAGAGCATGGCCAAGCCGACTTTAGCCCGCGACGCAGACCCAGGCATCCGGGTCTTTTTGGACCATCTCACTGCCAAGGGCCTGAAGGTGACGCCCCAGCGCCGCAGCATCGCTGAGGCTGCCTTTGCCTGGCACGGCCACTTCACGGCTGAGGAGCTGTACCAAAAGGTGAAGCTGCGCGAGCCCTTGGTGGGCCGCATGACGGTCTACCGCACCCTCAGCCATCTGGTCAGCTCAGGGGTGGTGCATGAGCAGGTCTTTGACAAGGGCGTGGCCTTCTTTGAGCATGTCTTTGGCCATGGCCACCATGACCATCTCATCTGCCTGGGCTGCAAGCAGGTGAAGGAGCTGCGCTCAGATGCCCTGGAGTCCGTGTCAAAGGAGGAGTCAGAGGCGCAAGGCTTCAGGGTGGTCTCGCACAGCATCCAGGTCTTTGGCTACTGCCCAGATTGCCAAGCCAAAGCCAAAAAGAGCCCAGCGGCCCAGCGCTCTTGACCTGTCCCTGAAGCGCTTTTAAATCTGCTTGTTTTTCAATCAAAATATAATCTTGTGAAAATGGCTCAGATTGGGGATACTCACGTAAATTATGTGAAAGAATTCACAAAGTTAAACCCTTGCTTTGGAGCATCCATGTCCCTCATCAAAAAGCGCATCATGGCTCCTGGCCCCACTGAAGTGCCGCCCACTGTGCTGGCGGCCGCGGGCCAGCCCATCCTCCACCACCGCACCCCGCAGTACCGCGCCATTTTTGCCGAGGTCTGCGACAAGGTGAAGGTGGTCTTCCAGACCAAGCAGACCGTGCTGACCCTGGCCGCTGGCGGCACGGGCGGCATGGAGGCCCTGCTCACCAACCTCTCTGAGCCGGGCGAGACCGTGATCGTGGTCTCGGGCGGCGTGTTCGGCGAGCGCTGGGCCAAGATAGCCGAGGCCCTGGGCCGCAAGGTGGCCAAGATCGACGTGGAATGGGGCAAGGCCGTGGACCCGGCCCAGGTGGAGGCCGCCCTCAAGGCCAATCCCGAGGCGGTGCTGGTGCTGGGCACGCTCAGCGAGACCTCCACGGGCGTGGAGCATCCCATCGAGGCCATCGCCAAGGTGGTGGCGGGCTCCAAGGCCTGCTTCGGCGTGGATGCCATCTCGGGCCTGGGCGCCTGCAAGCTCTTGATGGATGAGTGGAAGGTCGACGCGGTGGTGGCCGGCACGCAGAAGGGCCTGATGATGCCCCCGGGCCTGGCGCTCATCGCCCTCTCGGACAAGGGCTGGGCCAAGGCCAACAGCATCAAGAGCGGCCGCTTCTACTGGAACCTGCCCACGGCCCTCAAGAGCATGACCGCTGAGAAGCTGCCCGACACCACCTACACCCCCAATGTGTCGCTGGTGATGCAGCTGCGCGAGTCGCTCAACCTGATCCATGCCGAGGGCATGGAGGCCATCTGGCAGCGGCACCAGCTGCTGGCCAAGGCCGCGCGCGAGGGCGCCAAGGCCCTGGGCCTCAAGCTCTTGGCCCCCGATTCCCCCAGCTGCGCCGTCACCGCGGTGTGGTCGCCCGAGGGCGTGGAGGGCACGGCGGTGGTCAAGAAGCTGCGCGATGAGTGGGGCATCAGCATCGTGGGCGGCCAGGGCAAGCTCAAGACCAGCATCTTCCGCATCGGCCACCTGGGCTATGCCGACCGGGCCGATGTGCTGATGACCCTGGCGGCCCTGGAGGTGGTGCTGACGCAGCTGGGCGTCAAGGTGCCGCGCGGCGAGGGCGTGAAGGCCGCGCAGGGCGTGTTCCTGGAAGCGGCGAAGTAGCAGACCCCACCCACTTTGGAGCCTTCATGGCCAAGTTCAAGGTTCTCATCTCGGACAAGCTGAGCGACGACGGGGTCGCGGTCTTCAAGGCCGACCCGGACATCCAGGTGGACATCAAGCTGAAGATGACGCCCGAGCAGCTGCAGGAGGCCATCGCCGACTACGACGCGCTGGTCATCCGCAGCGACAGCCGCGTGACGCCCGAGGTGCTGGCCCGCGCCAGGAAGCTGAAGGTGGTGGGCCGCGCCGGCGTGGGCCTGGACAACGTGGACATCCCGGCGGCCACCAAGGCCGGCGTCATCGTGATGAACACGCCCGATGGCAACACCATCTCGGCCGCCGAGCACACCATGGCCCTGATGCTGAGCATGGCCCGCAGCGTGCCGCAGGCCCATGCCAGCCTGAAGGACAAGAAGTGGGAGCGCGGCAAGTTCATGGGCGTGGAGATGTACGGCAAGACCCTGGGCGTCATCGGCCTGGGCCGCATCGGCGGCGAGGTGGCCAAGCGCGCCCGCGCCTTCGGCATGCGCATCCTGGCCTTTGACCCCTACTGCTCGGCCGAGAAGGCCGGCGAGATCGGCGCCGAGCTCACCAGCATCCCCGAGATCTTGAAGCAGGCCGACTTCATCACCGTGCACGTGCCCAAGACCAAGGAGACCAGCAACCTGCTGGGCGCCAAGGAGCTGGCCAGCTGCAAGAAGGGCGTGCGCCTGGTCAACGTGGCGCGCGGCGGCATCTATGACGAGAAGGCCCTGGCCGAGGCCATCGCGAGCGGCCATGTGGCTGGCGCGGCCATGGACGTGTTCACCGAGGAGCCGCCCACCGGCAACCCCCTGCTGGACCTGCCCCAGGTGGTGGTCACCCCGCACCTGGGCGCCAGCACCGAGGAGGCCCAGAACAACGTGGCCGTGGTGGTGGCCAAGCAGATCTTGGACGCCCTGCATGGCCGCACGGTGGCCAATGCCGTCAACCTGCCCAGCATCGACCTGGAGACCTGGAAGAAGATCAAGCCCCAGGTGGACCTGGCGGAGAAGCTGGGCGCCTTCGCCAGCCAGCTGGCGCCGGGCCGGCTCGAGAAGGTGGGCATCGAGTATGTGGGCGGGCCGCAGGGCTTCAAGACCAACCCCCTCACCCTGGTGGTGCTGAAGGGCCTGCTGCTGCCCAGCCTGGGCGACATGGTCAACCTGGTGAACGCGCCCTTCTTGGCCAAGGAGCGCGGCATCACGGTCAGCGAGAGCCAGGTCAGCGAGAGCAGCGACTTCACCAACCTCATCCGCCTCACCGTGGAGGGCGAGGCCGGCAAGCACACGCTCACCGGCACCGTGGTGGGCAAGAGCGAGGCCCGCATCGTCGAGATCGACGGCTACCGCATGGACATCAACCCCAGCGGCAACCTCATCCTCTTCTTCAACCGCGACACCCCGGGCATCGTGGGCAAGGTGGCCAGCATCCTGGGCGACGCCAAGATCAACATCTCGGGCCTGACCAA
>CAYXCT010000110.1:0-7148 GCA_964463435.1 uncultured bacterium
CACGCCCACCTGCTCCAGCGCGTCCTGCAGGGCCAGGCTGTTCATCACCGTGGCCAGCATGCCCATGTAGTCGCCGGTCACGCGGTCCAGGCCTATGCCGCTGGCCACCGAGCCCCGGAAGAGGTTGCCCCCGCCGATGACGATGCCCAGCTGGGTCTTGAGGGCCCGGGTGCTGCGCACCTGCGCGGCGATGGACTTGAGCGTGGCTGGGTCATAGCCCATGCCCCGCTCCCCGGCGAGGGCCTCGCCGGAGAGCTTGAGCAGGACGCGACCGTAGGCTTTGGGCATGGGCCCTCCTCAGGCCTTCTCGCCGACTCGCACGCGGATGAAGCCCTCGACCGAGAGCTTGTCGCCCGCCTGCTTGGCCACCTGGCCCACCAGGGCCTGGATGGTCAGCGTGGGTTCCTTGACGAAGGCCTGCTCCAGCAAGGTGATCTCCTGCAGCACCTTGTTGACCTTGCCTTCCGCGATCTTGGGCAGGATGGCCTCGGGCTTGCCGGTCTCGCGGGCCTGGGCCAGGGCGATCTCCCGCTCCTTGGCCAGGAACTCAGGCGCCACTTGGTCGCGCCGCACCACCTGGGCCGGGGGGATGCTGCCCGCCACCTGCATGGCCAGGTCGCGGCCCAGCTGGGCCACCGCGGGGTCGCCCGGCTTGCCGGCCTTGAGCGCCACCACCGATGCCAGCTTGTTGTCCGCGTGAACATAGCTGCCCAGCAGGCCGCCCTCCACGCTGATGCTGGCGATGCGGGCCAGGCTCATGTTCTCGCCCAGCTTGCCGATGACCGCCTTCACCTGGTCCGCCACCGCCGCGTTGGCCAGCAGCTCGCTGGCGGCCTGGGCCGGGTCAGCGCTCAGCTTGGCGGCCAGCGCCTGCTTGGCCAGCGAGGCCACCAGGCCCTGGAAATCGGCGGTGCGGGCCACGAAGTCGGTCTCGCACATCACCTCCACCACCACCGCGCGCTTGCCGTCGGCGGAGATCTCCAGGCCCACCAGGCCCTCATTGGCCGCGCGGCCAGCCTTCTTGGAGGCCGAGGCGATGCCCTTCTCGCGCAGGGTGTCCATGGCCTTGGCCATGTCGCCGCCGGTCGCCTCCAGGGCCTTCTTGCATTCCATCATGCCTGCGCCGCTCTTCTCGCGCAGCTCCTTCACCATCAAAGCCGTGATCTCAGCCATCGTGCTCGCTCCTGATGCTATGGTTGGTTTGTCGAAGGGGCTCAGGCCGCGGGTGCGGCGGCTTCTGCCTTCTTGTCCTTGGCGGCCTGCTCGGCGGCCGCGGCGGCCTGGCGGCCCTCGATCACGGCGTCGGCCAGCAGGGTGGTCATCAGCTTGAGGGTGCGGATGGCATCGTCGTTGCTGGGGATGGCGTAGTCCACCTCATCCGGGTCGCAATTGGTGTCAGCCAGGGCCACCAGGGGGATCTGCAGGCGCTTGGCCTCGGCCACCGCGTTGCGCTCCTTCTTGGTGTCGATGATGAAGATGGCATCGGGCAGGCCGCGCAGGGTCTCAAAGCCCGAGAGGGCCTTGGTCAGCTTCACCAGCTCGCGCTCCTTGCGGGCGATCTCCTCCTTGGGCAGGGTGGCCAGGCTGCCATCCTCCTTCTGGCGCTTCAGCTGCTGGTAGCGCTGCAGGCTCTTGCGCACGGTGGCAAAGTTGGTGAGCATGCCGCCCAGCCAGCGCTGGTTGACAAAGGGCATGCCGCAGCGCTGGGCGGCCTCTTGCACCGGCTCCTGGGCCTGCTTCTTGGTGCCCACGAAGAGGATGACCCCCTTCTTCTCGGCCAGGCTGCGCACGTACTCCAGGGCCTCGCCCAGCTTCTTGTGGGTCTTCTGCAAATCGATGATGTAGATGCCGTTGCGCTCGCCGAAGATGTAGCGGGCCATCTTGGGGTTCCAGCGGCGGGTCTGGTGGCCGAAGTGCACTCCGGCTTCGAGCAGCTGCTTGATGCTGACTTGGGTGGACATGGTGTTGCCTCCTGGTTGTTCCTCGGCCGCCGGTGATGAGCACCAGGCTCAGGCGGCCTGTGGGATGCGCCCTTGCGGGCGGGCTTCACCGCCGCGGGCTTCCGCGGCGGGATGGGGTCTACGAGCGGTAGCTCGCGTTGATCTTGACATAGTCGTAGCTCAGGTCCGAGGTGTACACCACGGCCTCATGCTTGCCCAGGTGCAGGTCGACGCTCACCTCCACCTCCTTGCGCTTGAGCAGGCCCAGGGCCTTGGCCTCGCTGAAGTTGACGGCCGCGCCGCCCTTGGCCACCACCAGGTTGCCGAAGGCCACGTCCACCTTGCCCGGCTGCAGCTCCACCGGGGCGTTGCCCAGGGCGCAGAGGATGCGGCCCCAGTTGGCGTCCATGCCGAACATGGCGGTCTTGAAGAGGCTGCTCTTGGCGATGCTCATGGCGCAGGCGCGGGCGGCCTCAAAGCTGGGCGCGTTCTTGACCGTCAGCTGGATGAACTTGGTGGCTCCCTCGCCGTCCAGCACCACGCGCCGGGCCAGCTCTTGGCAGACCTTGGTGAGCGCCTCCTGCAGCTTGGCGCCATCGGCCGAGGCCAGGCTGCTGACAGCCTTGTTGCCGGCCCGGCCGTTGGCCAGGGCCAGCACCATGTCATTGGTGCTGGTGTCGCCGTCCACGCTGATGCAGTGGAAGCTCTTGTCCACGGCGTGCGCCAGGGCCTGCTTGAGGGCCTCCTTGCTGACGGCGGCATCGGTGGTGATGAAGCCCAGCAGGGTGGCCATGTTGGGGTGGATCATGCCCGAGCCCTTGGCCATGCCGCCCAGCCGCACGGGCTTGCCGCCCAGCTGGATGGTGGTGCTGTACTCCTTGGTGAAGGTGTCGGTGGTCAGGATGGCGCGCGAGGCCTCCTCGCCGCCCTCCACGGTCAAGTGGCGGCAGGCCTGCTCCACTCCGGCCTGGATCTTGTCCATGGGCAGGTACTGGCCGATGACGCCGGTGGAGGCCACCAAAATGTCCTTCTCCGGCAGGCCCAGGTGGTGGCCCACCAGCGCGGCGGTCTTGATGGCATCATCCATGCCGCGCTTGCCGGTGCAGCTGTTGGCGTTGCCGGCGTTCACCACCACCGCGCGGGCCGCGCCCTGGGCGATGCGCTTGGCCGAGAGCAGCACCGGCGCCGCCTTCACCTGGTTGACGGTGAACACCGCCGCCGCGGTGGCCGGCGATTCGCTGTAGATGACGGCCAGGTCGCTCTTGCCGTTCTTCTTGATGCCGCAGGCCACCCCCGTGGCCAGGTAGCCCTTGGCAAAGGTGATGGAACCGCTGTGCTGGGTCGTCTTCATCCTACCTCCGCTTCCTCTGGTTTCAGAGCGTGAACGCCATCCCTTCCATCCCGGCATCCTCAGGGAAGCCGAGCATCAGGTTCATGTTCTGCACGGCCTGCCCCGCCGCGCCCTTGCCCAGGTTGTCCTCGCAGGCCATCACCACGGCCCGGCCCGTGCGCTCGTCCACCCGGGGGGCGATGTCGCAGAAGTTGCTGCCCTTGACGGACTTGAGGTCGGGCAGGCTGTCCTCGCACACCCTCACAAAGCGCTCGCCCTTGTAGAAGTCCTTGTAGAGCGCCGTGAGCTTCTTGCTGCTCGTGCCCTCCTCCACCAGGTCGGCGTAGGCGGTGGTGAAGATGCCGCGCATCACGGGCAGCAGGTGGGGGGTGAAGGTGAGGCGCAGCTCCTGCTTGGCCGCCAGGCCCAGGGCCTGCTCAATCTCAGGGATGTGCTGGTGCGTGCCCGCCACCTTGTAGGCCGAGAAGTTCTCGCCCGCCGAGCCGAAGTGATTGCCGGGCGTGGCCTTGTTGCCCGCGCCGCTCACGCCGGACTTGCTGTCAGCGATGAGGGAATCAACATCCACCAGGCCCTCGGCCAGCAGCGGCAGCAGGGCCAGGATGATGCTGGTGGGGTAGCAGCCCGGGTTGGCCACCAGCCGGGCCTTGGCCACCTGCTTGCGGTTCACCTCGGGCAGGCCATACACCGCCTCCTTCAGCAGCTCGATGGCGCTGTGGGGGTGCTTGTACCACTTCTCATACAGGATGGGGTCCTTGAGCCTGAAATCGGCCGAGAGGTCCACCACCTTGAGCCCGGCTTCCAGCAGGGGCGGGGCCATCTTCATGCCCTGGCCATGCGGCACGGCCAGCAGCACCAGCTCGGCCTTCTTGGCCAGGGCCGCGGGGTCGAAGGCCTCCAGGGTCAGGTCCACCAGGCCGCGCGCGGCGGGATACAGCGCGTCAAAGCGCTGCCCCGCGGTGCTGTCGCCCGCCAGGGCCGCCAGCCGCGCCTTGGGGTGCCCGCTCAAGATCCTCACCAATTCAGCGCCCGCGTAGCCGCTGGCGCCCACCACTGCAACTGGAACCGACATTCCCGCCTCCAAGCCCCAGCTTAGGGGGCCGTCTCCACATAGGTCTTCTGCTTCAGCTCGTCCACCCAGGCGTCCAGCTTCTCCTCCAGCCGCTTGCGGTAGAGCACCTGGTTGACCTTGTCCTTGCTCTGCTCAAAGGTGCGGCTCTCCGGGGGCTTGGTGGCCTCCGCGCGCAGCACATGCCAGCCCAGCTTGCTCTGCACCGGCCCGGCCAGCTCGCCCTCCTTGGCCGCGAAGGCCGCCTGGTCCAGCGCCGCCGGCTCCAGCTGGCCCTTCTCCACCCAGCCCACCAGCCCGCCCTGGGCCTTGCTGCCCTCGTCCAGGCTCTCGGCCTTGGCCAATTCGGCAAAATCCTCGCCAGCCCGGATGCGGGCCATCAGCCGCTTGGCCTTGTCCTGGCTGGAAACGATGATCTGCCTCAGCTTGACCTGGGCCGGGGCGTTGAAGTCCTGCTGGTTGTCCTGCCAGTACTTCTCGGCCTCGGCGGTGCTGATGTTGATGCTGGCCTGCATCTCGCGCTGCTTGCTGCGCAGCATGCGCTGGTAGATGAGCTGCTCGCGCACCAGCTCGCGCAGGCGGCTCTTGAAGGCCGCTTCGGTGATGTGCTGGCGCTTCAGCTCGTCCTGAAAGTCTGCGCTGCTGGCGAAGCGCGCGCGGCGGGCGTCGTACTGGCGGTTGGTCTCCTCCTCCAGCTCCTCGTCCCCGGGCAGGTTGGGGTTGGGCCGCGCGGCGGCCTTCTTGGCGTCCTCATCGCTGGCGCCTTCCGGCGGCTTGAGGGCCGCTTGCACCACCAGCTTGACGCGGATGGCCTGCTTCAGGTAATCGGCGCGGGCCTGCTCCAGCTTCTGCTTGCCCTCAGGGCTCTCGCGCTCCGCCGGGCTCATGGCCGCCGCGTCCACGGCCACGGCCTCGTCCAGGTCGTAATTGGTGATGATGTCGCCGCCCACCTTGGCCACCACCTTGATGTAGGGGTCGGCCGCCAGGGGCAGGGAGAGCCCCAGCAGGGCCAGCGCGAAGAGGGCTTGCCTGAGCGTCATGTTCAGCCTTTCTTGGCGCCGGGGCCGCGCTCGATGCGGGCCGCCTTGCGCAGTTGGAAGAGCCAGGCCTGCCAGGGCTCCTGGGCCTTGCTCTGCTTGAGCCGCTGCCTTATGCCGGCCGCGGCCTCCTCAAAGCTCACGTTCACCGGCGGCCGGGCCTGCTCCGCCAGGATGATGTGCCAGCCATAGGCGCTGCGCACAATGCCGCTGATGCGGCCCACCTTGAGGCCGAAGGCAACCTTGGCCAGGCTCGCGGGCAGCTCGCTGGCCGAGACCCAGCCCAAGTCGCCGCCCTGGTCCGCCTCGGGCCCCTTGCCGTAGAGCTTGCCCACCGCGCCAAAGGGCTCCCCCAGCCCCAGCTCCTGCTGGGCCTTCTGGGCATCGGCCAGGCTGGTGCAAGAGATCATCAGCAGGCGGCGGCGCTCCTTGCGCTTGAACTCGCCCAGGTGCTCCCAGTAGTAATCGCGCAGCTCGCGGTCGCTCACCGGCACCTTGTCATAGACCTCGGCCTGGGCCACGGCCTGCAGCAGCCAGCGCCGCTCCAGCTGGGCCTCAAAATCCTTGGCGCTCTCGCCCTGGGCGGCCAGCAGCGCGGCCCAGGCTGCCGGGGCCATGCCGCCGCGGGCCTCCTCGGCCTGCTGGCTGATGAGCCCTTCGGGCGGCTCCAGCTGCAGCTGATGAGCCCGCTGCAGCATCAGGCATTCGTCGATCAGCTGGTCCAAGAGCTCGCCATCGCCCTGCTCCCCGGCCGCTGCGGGCGCCAGGGCTGCCTGGGCGCTGGCGCTCAAGGGCAGGGCCTGGGCGCGGCGGGCCAGCAGCAGGTCATGCTGGGTGATGGGCTCGCCATTCACCGTCGCCAGGGGCGGCAGGCTGAGCAGCGCGGGCTTGCGGCAGCCGGCCAGGGCCAGCGCCGCGCCCAGCATGACAAAAATGCCCAAGCGCCGCATGAGCCTCAGCCGATCACTTGCTGCTGGCAGGCAGCGCCTGCTTGCCGCCCTGGGCCGGGGGCAGGCCGGGCAGGCCGGCCATGCGGGCCGGGGGCGCGCCAGCGGTCACCAAGTCCATGTTCATTTCCACGCTGCCCTTCTCCTTGGCCTGGTCGACCAGGCGGTCCAGCATCACCTGCTCGGTGATGCGGCCCTGCTCCTCGTCCAAGGAACGCACGGGCAATCCCTGCTGTTTCATCTTATTGTAGAGGGCCTTCACCTCGGTCGGGCTCACCGGGCTCTTGGCCGCCTCGGCTTTCACCAGGGCCTCGATCAGGCTGCGGCTGCGCACAGCCTCGTCCACCTGGGCCAGCTGGGCCTTCAGGCCCGCCATCTGGCGCTCCAGCGCCTGGCGGTACTTGATGCGCTCCTCCTCGATCTGCGCGGCAAGGGTGGGGTCGGCTGCCAGGCCCCGCTGCTCAGCGGCCTGCACCAGCAGCTCCTGCTTCACCATCTGCTCCAGCACCTGGCGCCGGGTGTCGGCATCCAGGGCCTGGTTGGGGTACAAGGCCTGCAGCAGCTCGGTCTGCTGCTCGAACTGCTTCATGCCGATCTTCTTGCCATTGACCGTGGCCACGGTCTTGCCCTTGCAGCCAGCCAGCATTCCCGTGGCCAGCAGGGCTAAAAAGGCGCACTTCAGGGTCTTTCCAAGCGACATGAACGGCTCCGTTCCGCGGGATGAAAAAAATGTAGGAGTCAACCCTGTCGGGCCAACTCCTTCCTATCTATATTAACATAGGGCCCCAGCTGCGGCAACAGCCTTTT
>CAYXCT010000111.1:0-7139 GCA_964463435.1 uncultured bacterium
TCCGTAGAAGTGGGCGTCATGGTGCTGGTATCCGTGGGCGTCACGGTCTGGGTGAAAGTGGGCGTGTCCGTGGAGGTGCTGGTCGGCGAAGTGCTGTTGGTGGGGGTCATGGTGCTGGTGGCCGTGGGCGTCACCGTGCTGGTGGGAGTGCTGCTGAAGGTCGGGGTCACGGTGCTCGTGCTGGTGGGCGTGACGGTCTGGGTAAAAGTGGGCGTGTCCGTGGAGGTGCTGGTCGGCGAAGTGCTGTTGGTGGGGGTCGTTGTGCTGCTGTCCGTGACCGTCACCGTGCCCGTGGGCGTGCGGCTTGAGGTCGGCGTCACGGTGCCGGTGCCAGTGGTGGTCACGGTCAGCGTGAAGGTGGGCGTCACTGTGCTGGTGTTTGTGGGCGTGACGGTCTGGGTGAAAGTGGGCGTGTCGGTGCTGGTGTCGGTGGGCGTCGGGCTGGGGCTGGGCGTGAAAGTGCTGGTGCTGGTGCCCGTGGGCGTGCCGGTCCCGGTGCCGGTGCTGCTGGATGTGGGCGTGGACGCATCGGTGTTGGTGCTGGTGGGCGTCACGGTCAGGGTGTCGCTGAACGTGGGCGAGGCGGTGGGGGTTGAGGTGGAGCTGGGGGTGTTGCTGCTGCTGGGCGTGGCAGTGGCGCTGGGGGTGATGGTCGAGCTGGAGGTGATGGTGCTGGTATTGGTGAAAGTGGGCGTCACGGTGCTGGTGGGCGTGACCGTGCTGGTGGGCGACATGACAAAGACGCAGACCGGGTTTGAGCTGCGGAAGGGATCCTGCGCGATGTTGGAGACATAGCCGCCGCCGCTGCATGAGAAGAACTCAAAGGCGCCGATGTCCACAATGCCTTCCTGCGGCCGGGTCACCCCGTCATAGTCAATGGCCGGCGCCCCGGTGTTGGTGCCCTTGTTGCGCAGCACTACTGAGGTGGATGCGATGTGGAAGTTGCCGCCCGCGGGGTTGACCCATTCCTGCCAGGGATTGATGGAGAACTCGTTGCCGGTGCCGCCAAAGCTCGACATGTCGCCGAAGTCATCATAGGTGATGACGCTCTTGGCGGCCGTGAAGCTGCCACCGGGGAAGCTCAGGTCGGTGGTGCCGCCGGCGAAGACCGAGTTCTTGATGAAGCCGCTGGGGGCATTGACGCTGCCCTGGCCGTAGTCATAGCTGATCGCGTTGTTGTAGAAGGTGCAGTTGAGGACATCAAAATTGAGGGCCGTGTTCTGGCCGTTGTCCACCAGGGCCGGATAAGAGGCATTGGAGAAGTTGGTGATGATGCAGTTGGTGAAGTTGTAGTGCGGGGTGTTGCCCTCGCCGGAATAGATGCCATATTCCGAGCTGTTGCCCGTGATGAGGCAGCGGTTGAAGTTGACCGCCCCGGTGTCGAAGCCGCCGTTGTCGAAGAAGATGGAGTTGTTGGCGGTGCTGGCGGAGGTGCGCTCCAGCGTGCACTGGTTGAAAGTGAGCAGGACGCCGGAGGGGTTGGCATTCAGCTCCACCACATAGCCCGCCGCCGAGTTGTTGAGCGTGATGTTGGAGAAGGTGATGTTCTGGTTGTTGCTATTGTTGTACCCGACCATCAGCGTGGGCGCGCCGCTGCCGCAGCTGTTCCAGGTGATGCCGCCCGGCAGCGTGGAAGTGATGGTGAGGGTGATGTTGGCGGTCTGAAAGTTGTCGCACTCGCTCACGCTCTGCAGGATGTTGATGGTGTCACCGCTCACGGAGGCGTTGTAGGCGGCCTGCACCGTGGTGTAGCCGCAGCCGCTGCTGCAGACCGTGCGGATGGCGGCCTGGCCGGCCAGGGCCGGGGCCATCAGCAGCAGCGCCAGGCCGGCCACGCGGGCGAGCGCGGCCATGCCGGGCGCAAAGCCCGCGGCCCATCCGCTCCCCAGATTGTGGCGCACCATGGTCATGGCAGTGTCCTTGTTCATTCCAGGCTGGGATAGCCTTCTTGGCGCTTGAGCAGGAGGGCAAAAGCCGGCCGCCAGGGGTCGGCTTTTGCGGATGCGAAATGGCGCTGCTGCAGCGAGGGCAAGAAGGGATAGGAGGTCACCTTGCCCCAGAAGCAGACCTGGCCCGAGGCGCCAGGGTTGACCGTGCCGATGTTCCAGATGACCAAGGGCGGCGCATAGCTGCCGCTGGTGTCCGCCCCGAGGAAGGTGAGGGCCGCGGGCACCGTGTCCCACACCGTCATGTTGACCGCGTTGCTGCTGTCATTGAGATAGTTGATGCAGAAGGTGATGGTGTCGCCGAAGGTCACCGAAGACTTGTTGGACGACTTGCCCAGCGCCATCAGCGGGGTGCTGGTCATGGAGGGCGTGGAAGAGGTGGTGGGGGTCGAAGTCTGGGTGGGCGTGGCGGTCTGCGTGGAGGTGATGGTGATGGTGCTAGTGTTGGTGGGGGTGCGGGTGCAGGACGACGTGTTGGTGATGGTGAAAGTGCTGGTCGCGCTAGCCAGGGGCGAGGGCGTGTTGCTGGGCGTGATGGTGGGCGTGTCAGAGAATGTGGGGCTGGCAGAATAGGTGGAGCTGATGGTGGAGGTAGTGGTGATGGTGGAAGTGACTGTGATGGTTGGGGAATTGGTCGGCGTCGGCGTGTTAGTGAGAGTCCCAAGCGGGCAGGCACTCACGGATATGTATTGCTGCGCCTGATAGCCGCTGCCGCCCCAATTGTAAATCTGATACGAGTCATCGCTGGCATCGACAATGATATACAAGGTGCCCGTGAAAGTGCCCGGCACTATGGTCGTCGCGGTGATGGTAAGCCAAGTCGGAGAGCCGGAGCTGGATGCAAAAGTCGCTCCAGCGTGGCCCGTATTTGTGACAGGTGGGTTGTGAACTCCCGATGAATCATCCACATCCCAATTTGACCAGGCTGCCGTTGAATTGGTGGAAAATTCGATATCACCGTATAACGAATGATTGGCATCGGCTAAAACATAAAAGGTAATGGTTATTGAAGAGCCGGCTGTATAACAGCTTGGCGAAACAGAGGGAACGCTTATCTGCGGGGTTGCCCATGCGCGGCCAGCCAGGGCCAACACGGCTATCACCATGAGGCTTTGCACCCAATAGACAAAACGACTTGCCCCAGACGAGCGGCGTCCTTCAAACATCGGTTTGAAATCACGCACCATGGCAACCAGCGAGCGCGGGACCAGAGGCTAGGATTCGCTTCTATAACTTTAGACAAGATGCAAAGGGACTTGTGCTAAATTATAAACTAAAAATTTGTCAAAATAAAGAAATGCCATCGAAATAGTTAGCCAAAGAAACAAATAAACAGTCGGATGAAATATGGCTAAAAATCAAATCCAGTTTTGTTTAATTTTTGCTTAAATGAAACGAATAAGCAGTTATTGGTCAGATATTTTTGCAAATAACATCGTTTAATTATTTCTTATGGCGGGATTATTTCAAAAAAACCATCAGATAAGCTTCATCTGGTGGGCAATGCGAGGGGTGAAATCACCCTCAACTTTTCCAAAAAAGCTCACTTTCCCAAACACACCATCATAACCCGGCGCTGTGCTGACCTTGCCTTGGCGCATCAAGCCAATGGCTTCAGCCAGCTTCTCGCTGCCCAAGCGCCGGATATCCGCCAGGTCCCGGTCCAGCAAGATGCTGAACTCATCCCCCAGCTCTGAAAGCACGCGCAAGTACTCAGCCTGCACCTTCTTGCTGGCAGGCCCGCAATCCATCACCTCTGAGAGGATCTCCGGCAGCGGCACGATCTGGCGCTGGCCCGTGGGGTCCCCGGTCTCTGTCTCATCCCAGGCCCGGTCCGCCAGGTCGTCCACGCGGTGCATCACGCCCAGGGTCAGGGGCTTGAAGCAGACCGGGCAGCGGTCCCCGCGCTCCTTGCTCTCGCGGGGCAGCATCCGCACCTTGCAGTCGCGGTGCCCGTCCCAATGGTATTTCCCCTCCTCGGGGAAGAACTCTATGGTGTAGGGGAAGCGGGCGGCATCCTGGCTGGTGAGCGCCCCGGCCACGCCGGCATAGCTCAGGGGGCAATCCAGCACGTTGGCCTCGCGGCCCAATTTGCTGGGGGAATGGGCATCGCTGTTGCTGATGAGCGCCAGGCCGTCCAGCATGCTGCAGCGCCGGTTCATGGGCCGGTCGCTGGAGAGCCCGGTCTCCACGGCCTTGATGAACTTGGCCTGGGGACCGAAGCATTCCTCCAGGCTGTCATAGCCGCTCTTGGAGCCGAACACCGAGAACCAGGGGGTCCAGGCATGGGCCGGGATGAGCAGGGCCTGGGGGCAGAGGTCCAGCACCAGGGAGAGCAGGTCCTGGCTGGTGATGCCGAAGATGGGGCGGCCGTCCGATTCCACGTTGCCGCGCGCGGCCAGGGCCTTCTGGATGCGGCCGGCATCGCGCAGGGAGGGGGCCAGGATGAGGTGGTGCACCTTGCGCACCTTGCCGGCGTGCTTGTAGATGTGGCTGACCTCAGCGCTGGCCAAGAAGCGCACCGGGCTGGAGGGCTGGGCCTTGAGGCGATAAAGGCCCTCCTCAGCCTCCGCCAAAGCGGAGTTGAGCAGGGCCAGGTATTCGGGATGCGTGAAGTCGCCGGTGCCGACCACCGTGATGCCCTTGCGCTGGGCCCACAGGGCCATGCCTCCCGGCTCCATGTCCGGGCTGGTGGCGCGGCTGTATCGGCTGTGCACGTGCAGGTCTGCGATGACGCGCATCAGTCCTCGCCCCGGCGCAGCTCCACCCACTTGCCCTCGCCCTCCCACACCCGCAGGGATTCAAGGCTGGGGTAGCGGGCCGAGAGGCTGGCATACAGCGCCTCGCAGAGCGCCTCGCAGCTGGGATAGTCAAAGCTCTTGCTCAAGTCCGCGTGGTCATAGGGTGCCGCGGCCGCCACCAGGGCCTTCTTCAGCTCGCGGAAGTCCACCAGGATGCCGGCCTCTTCCCTGCCCTCCAGCTCAGCCTCCAGCCTGTAGGTGTGGCCGTGCAGGGCCCCGCAGCGGGCATGCCCGGGCAGCGCGGTGGCCGCGTCGATGCTGTGCTCCACGCGCACCCTCATGCGCGCGCCTCGGCCCACTTGTTGCCGCCCTCCCACACCCGCACGCTATAGAGCAGGGGCTGGCGGGCCTTCAGGTCGCGGAAGATGGCGCTGGCCAGGTTCTCGCAGCTGGGGAACTCGAGCACGTCGTTCAGCACGCAATGGTCATAGCGGGCCAGCACCTCGCGGGCCTGGTCGCGCAGCGCGCGAAAGTCGATCACCATGCCGCCCTGGGGGGCGCCCTGGGCCACCACCTCCACCCGGTAGGTGTGGCCGTGCACCTCGGCGGCGCCGTCGATGCCGGACAGGGTGTGGGCTGAGTCGATGTGGTCGATGATGCCGACGCGCATCACAGCGCCTTGAGCGCGGCCAGCACCTCGGCCGCGTGGCCTTCAGGGCTCACCTTGGGCCAGGCCTTGGCCAGCCGGCCCTGGGCGTCGATGACAAAGGTGCTGCGCTGGATGCCCATATACTGCTTGCCGTACATGCTCTTCTTGGCCCACGCGCCGTAGGCCTTGGCCGCCTTGTGCTCCTCATCGCTGAGCAGGATGAAGGGCAGCTGGAACTTCTGGATGAAGCGGTCGTGGCTGGCCAGGCCGTCCGGCGACACGCCCAGCACCACGGCCCCGGCCTTCTCAAAGGAGCTGTGCTGGGCCGAGAACTCGCAGGCCTCCACGGTGCAGCCCGGGGTGTCATCCTTGGGGTAGAAATAGAGCACCACCGGCTGGCCCTTGAGCGAGGCCAGCGACACAGTCTTGCCGTTGCTGGCCGGCAGGCTGAAGGCGGGCGCCAAAACCCCCACCTTGGGGCCGGCGGCCTGGGCCGCGGGCTTCTTGGCAGGAGCCTTGGCCGCAGGCTTCTTCTTGGCGGGCTTGGCCGCCGAGGTCTTCTTCTTGGCAGGCATGGAGGCTCCTATTGTTTGGCGTCAAACAGCGAATTCAGCGCGCCCAGCAGCATGTCCTGGGGCACGCCGTAGCCCTCGCAGATCTGTCCCACGGTCTCGAATTCGCTGATGGCGCAATGCGAGCAGCCGCCCAGGTGAAAGCCGGCGAAGACCTCGCGGGCCCGGGGGTGCAGCTGCAGGGCCTCGCCCACGCTCATCTCGGCATTGAAGCTGGGCTGAGTGGCAGGTTCTGTCATGTTCCCTCCTGAAGGTTCAGGCCTGGGCCGCGATGGTGAAGCGGGGCTCCAGGGCCTGGGCTTGCGATGACTCTGCCGCTGTCGGCTCGGAGGCTTGGGGCTCTAGATTTAAGCTTCGGGCATAGCCCTGGGCCAGGGGGCCGGCCAGGCTGGCGGCCTGCACGCGCCGACCCAGCTGGGCCCGCAGGCAGGTGAAGCCCTGGCCCAGGCGGCTGCCAAAGGCTCCCTGCCACAGGGCCTGGTCTATGTCCAAGAGCAGGGAGCCGTGGAAGAGCAGGGCGTGCGGCCGGCGGCGCTGGGCGCTGCCAAAGACCTTGCTCTGCCCGCAGAGCAGGTCGGTGCTGGCGCTGCCCGCGAAGCAGTTGGCTGCCTGCCCCGCCGAAGCCTTGTGCGAAGGCGGGCGCGCCTCTGAAGACCCCGCGCCGCGCAGGCGGCTCTCTAGCCCCAGCCCGGCGAGCAGCTCCACCACCGGCTGGGTCAAGAAGCCGTAGCTCTCCTCCAGGGCCAGGCCGCAGGCCGGATGCGCGGCGGGCAGGGCCAGCGAGAGGGTGAGCTCATGCTGGTGCAGGATGGCGCCGCCGCCGGTGGGCCGGCGGGCCAGGCCCAGACCCGCGGCGCGCACAAAGGCCGGGTCGCAGACCTGATCCAGCTCCTGGAAATACCCCAGCGACAGGCAGGCCGGGCTCCAGCCGTAGAGCCGCAGCACAGCCTGGTCCTTCGCCAGGTCCAGCAGGGACTGGTCCAGGGCCATGTTGGCCGGGCCTGGGCGGTCCCCATCCAAGATGATACGCAGGCTGCCCTGGGCCGGTTGCCGCATCAGCCGCGGGGCTGCCAGCGCAGGTCCGGCTCGCGGGCCGCGCCGGCCTCGTCCAAGCGGCCCACCGGCGTGCTCTGCGGGGCAGACTTCAGGATCTGGGGGTCGCGGGCCGCCTCAGCCTCCACCGCCAGCAGGGCCTCGGCGAAGCGGTCCAGGGCTTCCTTGCTCTCGGTCT
>CAYXCT010000112.1:0-7107 GCA_964463435.1 uncultured bacterium
GCAAGGTGGCCAGCATCCTGGGCGACGCCAAGATCAACATCTCGGGCCTGACCAATGGCCGCAAGGCCAAGGGCGGGGACGCGGTGTCGGTGTTCCAGGTGGACGAGGACGTGCCGGATGCGGTGCTCAAGAAGGTGGCGGCCGTGGAGGGCGTGAAGAACGAGCGGGTGGTCCGCCTGTCCTAGAAGCGGAAAAGGCAAAAGGGAAAGGGGGCTTTGGCCCCCCTTTCCCTTGACGCCCCCCTGCAAATGCCATAAGATTCAATCGCTTTTCAATGTAGAAAGCCACCCTCAGCGGGTGGTTTTTGTGTGTGTGGGCGTGAATGGACGCCTTCTAACGTCAAAACAAGGGTAAAAATGCCTACGCTCGTGGTGGTCGGCGCCCAATGGGGCGACGAAGGCAAGGGGAAGATCGTGGACCTTCTGGCGGAGAAGGCCGACCTGGTGGTGCGCTACCAGGGCGGGGCCAATGCCGGCCACGAGGTGGTGGTGGGCAAGAAGCGCTTTGTGATGCACCTCATCCCCAGCGGCATTTTGCACCGCGGCAAGCGCTGCATCATCGGCAACGGCGTGGTGCTGGACCCCGAGGCCCTGGCCGCGGAGATAGAGCTCTTGCGCGGCGCCGGCGTGCGCGTGGACAAGGGCACGCTGACCATCTCGCCCCTGGTGCACTTGACCTTCCCCTTTCACAAGGCCCTGGACAGCTCGCGCGAGGGCAGCAAGGAGCAGGCCACCATCGGCACCACCAAGCGCGGCATCGGCCCCACCTACATGGACAAGGCCGGCCGGGTGGGCCTGCGCGCCTGCGACCTGGCGCACCCCGCCCTGGTGGCCCAGGTGCTGGAGCAGAACCTGGCTGAGAAGAACCTCATCCTCAAGCATTGCTACAAGGCCAAGCCGGTGGGCAAGGCCGAGTGCCTGGCCCTGGCCAAGAAGTGGCAGAAGCAGCTCTCGCCCTTCCTGGGCGACGCCATCGAGATGGTCTACAAGGCCTCGCGCAACGGCAAGCGCCTGCTGATGGAGGGCGCCCAGGGCAGCCTGCTGGACATCGACTACGGCACCTATCCCTTTGTCTCGGCCAGCAACGCCACGGCCGGCGGCGCCTGCACCGGCGGCGGCTTGGGCCCCACCAGCGTGGACCGCGTGGTGGGCGTGTGCAAGGCTTACGCCACCCGCGTGGGCGAGGGGCCCTTCCCCACCCAGTTCGACCCTAAGATGGACCAGGCCATCCGCGAGAAGGGCGATGAGTTTGGCCGCACCACGGGCCGCGCCCGCCGCTGCGGCTGGCTGGACGCCGTGGCCCTGCGCCACGCCGTGATGGTGAACGGCATGACCCAGCTGGCCATCACCAAGCTGGATGTGCTGGACGACCTGGAGACCATCAAGGTGGCGGTGGCCTACAAGGTGGGCAAGAAGACCGTCAAGCGCTTCCCCTCCAGCATCGTGGACCAGGCCGCGGCCAAGCCGGTGTACCAGGGCTTTCCGGGCTGGAAGGCCAGCACCCGCAATGCCCGCAGCTGGGATGAGCTGCCGCAGAAGGCCCAGCGCTACCTGGAGCATGTGAGCGGGCTGGCCGGCGTGCCGGTGGGCCTGGTGAGCGTGGGCCCCGAGCGTGATGAGACCATCCTGGTGGATCCCAGCCTCAAGGAATACCGCTTTTGACCGCTGAAGAGGGCGAGGCCGCGGGGGGCCAGCCCGGCCACATCGACGACCCCTGGAATCAGGGCGCCCTGGCCGCTGAAGAGGGCCTGGCCGACAAGAGCGTCATCGTCTCCGCCAGCTACAAGACCGACATCCCGGCCTTCTATGGCGACTGGTTCCTGCGCCGCCTGCAGGCCGGCATCTGCCGCGTGCGCAACCCCTACAATGGCCTGCCCTTCGCGGTGCCCACCAAGGGCCGGGCCGTGGCGGGCTATGTCTTCTGGACCCGCAACATGGCGCCCTTCTTCAGCGCCCTGGCCAAGGTGCGCGAGGCAGGCCTGCCCTTCATGGTGCAGTACACCTGCACCGGGTATCCCGAGGCCCTGGAGGCCGCCACCCCCGGCGCGGAGGCGGCGGTGGCGCAGGTCAAGCGGCTGGCCGATGAATACGGCCCGCGCTGCGCGGTGTGGCGCTACGACCCCGTGGTCTTCACCAGCTTCAGCTCCGCCCGCTGGCACATCGAGAACTTCAGCAAGCTGGCAGCGCAGCTCAAGGGCCTGGTGGATGAGGTGGTGGTCAGCTTCTACCAGCCCTACCGCAAGAGCGCGCGCAACCTGGCCCAGGCCGGCGAGGCGCACAGCTTCATGGTCAAAGAGCCCAGCGAAGAGCAGAAGCGGGGCTTCATCCTGCGCCTGGCGGCCATCGCCGCGGACCAGGGCATGCGCCTCAGCCTGTGCGCCCAGCGCGAGCTCCTGAGCGTAGCGCAAGGCCCCGCCGAAGCCTCCGGCGGAGGCGGGGTGGTGCATGATGCCGCCTGCGTGGACGTGCGGCGCCTGAGCGACCTGGCGGGCAGCGCCATCACGGTCAAGGGCCAGGGCCACCGGGGCAAGGCCTGCGCCTGCGCCCCCAGCCGGGACATCGGCGCCTACGACACCTGCCCGCAAGGCTGCGCCTACTGCTACGCCAACATCAGCCGCGAAGGCGCGCAGAAGAACCTGCGGCGGCATGACAATTGCTCGGATTTCTTGCTGGAGCCGGCGTGAATTTTAAAGAGCAAGAAGCTTGATGGCACAAAACTGGCACAGCAAGCAGTTTGAGTGAGGTTTGGAAAAAGCAGCCTGGGAAAAGTGACTGAGAATAAAGAGAAAACCTTACACGGGTCGGTAGCTCAGTTGGTAGAGCACCGGACTTTTAATCCGGGTGTCGCGGGTTCAATCCCCGCCCGACCCACCAAACCAGGGCGCCCCAGAGGGCGCCCTTTTTGTTTGCCTATTTAATATTGACTTTATATTAATTTAGCGCATACTTTAATCATGACCCCTAAACCTTCAAAACCAGGGCGCCCCTCCCTTGGCCGTGCCAAGCGGGTGCGCCTGTCCATGACGCTCAAGCCCCAGCTGGTGGCGCAGATAGGGGCGCAGGCCGTTCGCGAGGGGCTCTCTGCCAGCCGCATGGCTGAGCAGCTGCTGGAGGAGGGCCTGCGCGCCCGTGGGCGGCAGCGGGCCATGTGGGAGCTGCGGCTGGGCGTGGATGCGGAGCAGGTGGCGGCGCTGTGCCGGGGCTTGGGGCTCAAGCGCCTGGCCCTGTTCGGCTCGGCGCTCGGCGAGCGCTTCAGCGCTGAGAGCGATGTGGACCTGCTGGTGGAGTTCAAGCCCGGCGTGGTCAAGACCTTGTTCGACAGGGGGCGCGTGCAGATGGAGTTTGAGAAGCTGTTTAGGCGCCGGGTGGACTTGGCAGAGCTGCGGCTGATAGACAACCCCATTCGCCGCGAGTCTATCGTGGCTGAGCAAGAGGAGATCTATGCTGCTGGAAAAGCGTGATCAGGCCCTCTTGCTAGACATGGGATGGGCTGCTAAAGAGGCCATTGCGTTTGTGGGCAAGATGAACGAAGCGGAATTTCTGAAGGACCCCAAGACACAGAAGGCAGTGGAAAGGGAATTCGAGATCATGGGAGAGGCCGCCCGCAGCCTGAGCGAGCAAGCCCGCAGCCAACATCCCCAAGTGCCCTTTAAAGCCATCATCGGCATGCGCAACATCCTGGCCCATGACTATGGCCGGGTGGACCCCAAGGAGCTCTGGGCCACGGTCCATGCCTCTTTGCCAGCCCTCTTGGCCGAGCTGAAAGCTGAGCGATAATGCGAAAAGCCCTGACGCTCCCCCGCGCTGCGGGTGTATAGTGCAGCCAGCGAACGGTCTTGAGCACCACTCCCCCACAGCCTTCCAGGAGCCCATGCCCATGACAGCCCCCATATCCCAGACCAAGGTGCGCAGCTTGATGAAGAAGGCTGAAGCTGGCGACGCGGAATCGCAGTACCAGATGGCCATCCTCTTCCACGACGGCATCGGCGTGGCCCGCGATGTGCAGGCCGCCGCGGCGCTCTACGCCACCGCGGCCGCGGCCGGGCATGCCCTGGCCCAGAACAACCTGGCCTATTGCTACGACAACGGCGATGGCATCAAGAAGAACCCCAAGGAGGCCGCGGCCTGGTACGCGCAGGCCGCCAAGCAGAAGGACGCGGTGGCCATGCTCAACCTGGCCTTCCTGTACGAGAAGGGCAGCGGGGTGGCCAAGGATGCCAAGAAGGCCCTGGCCCTGCGCAAGCAGTCCGCGGCCCTGGGCAGCCTGGACGCCTGCCTGGAGCTGGGCGAGGCCTATGAGAAGGGGCGCGGCGTGGCCAAGAGCCTGTCCCAGGCCTTCAAGTGGTTCCTCAAGGCAGCCGAGGCCGGCGATGTTGGGGCCCAGAATTGGGTGGGCTACTCCTTCCATGAGGGCGAGGGCGCCAAGAAGGACCTGGCCCAAGCGGCCAAGTGGTATGCCAAGGCCGCCAAGGCCGGCCTGGCCTCGGCCGAGCGCAACCTGGCCCTGTGCTACTATGAGGGCGAGGGCGTCAAGCAGGACCTGGCCAAGGCCATCCAATGGATGCGCCTGGCGCGCGACCACGGCCACGCCAAGGCCAAGAAGGACCTGGCGGTGCTGGTGGCGGAGAAGGCCTAGGCCGGCGCTGGCCGCGATAGAGTTAGGTACACTTTATTACACCCTTGAGAGGCATTCCTTCCGCGCCTGCGCTATAGTGCCACCATGCATGGAGGGAATGTCCAACTCTTGGGAGGCTCTATGAGGATGACAACGCGCGCGCTCTACGCCCTGACCCTGGGCGTGGTGCTGCTGGGATCGCCCTGCCTGAAGGCAGAGCCGAGGGATGACGGGCAGGGCGGCCCGGCCATGGAAGAGGGCCGCGGGCCTGACGGCGGCTTCCAAGGGGGCTGGTTCCAGAAGGACCTGGGCCTGACCGAGGACCAGAAGGACCAGATGCGCGAGGCCAACAAGGCCAACCGCACGGCCATGGCCCCGCTGATCAGCCAGATGCAGAACGACAGGGAGGACCTGAAGGCCCTGGTGGACAAGAAGGCCAAGGACGAGGCACTGACCCAGGCCTTGGACAAGCTGAAGAAGGATGGCGAGGCCATCCGCAAGGAGCAGGCCAAGCACCGCGAGGCCATCGCTGGCATCCTCACCCCGCTGCAGCAGGCCAAGATGGCGCTGCGCATGGGCCGCGGCCACGGCGGCTGGGGCAAGGGCAAAGCTTGCGCCAGCAAGGATGGCAAGGGCCCCAAGCCCGGCGATGACAAGGGCGACCAGCCCGCGCCGGATCAGGACGACAAGTAAGGCTTGGCTTTTGGAATGAAAGGGCCCCTCTCGCAGGCATGCGGAGGGGCCTTTTTTCTTGCGCCCGAAGTTTGTGCTTCCCAGCAGGGGGCAAAGCCCCCACAATGGGCTCACATCACCATCCCTGGTTCTTCCGGGCCTGGGGGCCCTGCCCCCGCTTCTGAGTTGCGGTTTGTCTCAACGCTTGAAGGACCGTTCTTCATTGGAAAAGGAAACACGTGCCTGAATTCACCAAGCTCGGCCTTGGGCCTGCGCTCGTCAAGGCGCTCAAGGAGACTGGCTACACCGCCCCCACCCCCATCCAAGCCCAAGCCATAGCCCCTGTCCTCGCCGGCCGCGACCTGCTGGGCATCGCCCAGACCGGCACTGGCAAGACGGCCGCCTTCGCCCTGCCCATCCTGGAGCGCCTGGGCGCCAGCGCCAAGCGGCCTTCCCCGGGCCGCGCCAAGGTGCTGGTGCTGACCCCCACCCGCGAATTGGCCGCCCAGATCGAGGACAGCTTCAAGCGCTATGGCAAGCACCTGCGCTTGAGCACCGCGGTCATCTTCGGCGGCGTGGGCCAGGGCAAGCAGGTGGAAGCCCTGCGCCGCGGCCTGGATGTGCTGATCGCCACGCCCGGCCGCCTGCTCGACCTGATGGAGCAGCGCCACGCGCACCTGGACCAGGTGGAGGTGCTGGTGCTGGACGAGGCCGACCGCATGCTGGACATGGGCTTCATCGTGCCCATCCGCAAGATCACCTCCAAGATCCCGGCCAAGCGCCAGACCCTGCTCTTCTCCGCCACCATGCCCGAGGCCATCGCCGGGCTGGCCGCCAGCCTGCTCAGCGACCCGGTGCGGGTGGCCATCACGCCCCAGGCCACCACGGTGGAGCGCGTGGAGCAGAAGCTGATGACCGTGAGCGCCAGCGCCAAGCGCCAGCTGCTCTGCCATCTGCTGGCCGATGACGGCATCTACCAGGCCCTGGTCTTCACCCGCACCAAGCACGGGGCGGACCGGGTGACCGAGGAGCTGGGCAAGCACAAGATCGACGCCGCCGCCATCCATGGCAACAAGTCGCAGGGCCAGCGCGAGCGGGCCCTGGCGCTGTTCCGCAGCGGCGCCCTCAAGGTGCTGGTGGCCACCGACATCGCGGCGCGCGGTCTGGACATCCCGGGCGTCAGCCATGTCATCAACTATGAGCTGCCCGACGAGCCTGAGAGCTACGTGCACCGCATCGGCCGCACGGCCCGCGCGGGCCGCGAGGGCGTGGCCATCGCCCTGTGCAGCCCGGATGAGCGCGAGCAGCTGCGCGACATCGAGAAGATCATCGGCATGCGCATCCCGGTGGACAGCAGCCAGCCCTTCCATCTGGAGATCGCGCCCATGGGGCAGGGCGGCCCCAGCCGGCCGCCCAACATGCGCAACCGCTCCGGCGGCGGGCGCGGCCAGGGCGGTGGCCACGGCCAGCCTGGCCGGCCCTCCAGCTATGGCCAGCCGCGCTCAAGCGGCCCCCGGCCAGAGGCCCATCGCGGCCCGGCGGATGCCAATGGCGAGCGCCTGAGCGCGCCGGCTGGCATCGGCAACCGGCCTGACCGCTCGCAGCATCCTGCGCGCAGCCACGGCCAAGGGCCGAGCCACAGCAGCCGCAGCTCGCGCTAGAAGAGAAGAAAGGGAAGGGCAGCAAAACAAAGAGCCCCTCTGCTGGGAAGCAGAGGGGCTCTTTTCATGACCTCACCCCATCCCCCTTCGCACAAGCCTATAAACGAACACACCCCCTTCCCCTCTCCACAGTGGAGAGGGGAAGGGGGTGGCTGCTTTT
>CAYXCT010000113.1:0-3649 GCA_964463435.1 uncultured bacterium
AATTTCACGAGCGGGCAGACGGGCTATAACATCCCCAATGTCGTGCTGATCCATTCGACCGACCTGGTCAATTGGGAAGACGACGGCGTGATCACGACCAGCGGGGTGAGCAACCCCTGGGCGCCGGATGTGGTCTACGTGAATGGCACCTATTACCTCTACTACACAGCGGGCGGCGGCAGCATCGGGGTCCTGACCAGCACCAGCCCCTTCGGCCCCTTTGCCGGCGGCAACAAGTCGCTGGTCACCGGGGGCACCTCTGACCCTGGCATGGGCGGCAACCTGCTGGACCCGGCTGTCTTCGTCGACACCAGCGGCCAGGCCTACCTGTATTTTGGGGGCGGCGGGCCGGGCAGCGGGGCAGGGAACTGCTCGCGGGTCATTGAGCTCAATGCAAACATGACCAGCGTCGCGGGGTCGGGCAGCGGCGTCCCGGCACCCAATTTCTTTGAGGCCTCGGGCATCAACGTGCGCAACGGGGTCTATTACTACTCGTATTCGTCAGACCCGGCGTACGGCATGAACATAGAGTACATCATGGCGAACAACCCCTTGTTCACCAATCCCACCATCCCGGCCCAGCCCATCGCCGTGGCGAACGGCGGGGCCGGGAATTGCTACAACAATCAAGGCGGGGGATTCGTCAACATCGGGAGCACCTGGTACGCCGCGTACTTCAACCGGGCCCTGGCCATCGCCAACGGCTTGGCCTGCTCAGAAGGGGACTACCAGCGCAGCGTCTGCTTTGACCAGCTGAATTTCAACTCCGACGGCACGATTCAGGAGGTCACCCAGACCAGCACGGGCCCCGCCGCCCTCCAGAACGTCAACCCTTACACCACCCAGGCGGCCGCGTGCATGGCGGCCGAAGGCGGGGTGGCGCCCTCGGGCTTGTCTGAGCAAGGCATCCAGACAGAAGCCTGCTCCGAGGGCGGCCGGGACGTGACAGACATAGCTCCCACGGATTGGGTCGAGGTGAGGAACCTGAGCTTCGGGAGCTGCGCTTCGGCCTTCACTGCCCGCGTGGCGAGCGCGGCCGCCGGGGGCAGCATAGCCATCCACCTCGACAGCAAGACCGGCACCCTGATCGGCACCTGCGCCGTGCCCAATACAGGGGGAACGCAGGCTTGGGCCAATGCGACCTGCAGCATCACGGCCGCCACGGGCCTGCATGACATCTATTTTGTGTTCTCTGGGAACACCTTCAATTTTGAATCCTATTGGTTCACGGCCTGCGGCACGCCAACTCCAACCCCCAGCAGCACAGGCACTTTGACGCGGACCGCCTCGCCCACCGGGGCCTCCACAGCGACTGGGTCCGCGACCCCCACCTCAACGCGCAGCGCCACAGCCACCCTGAGCAACAGCCCCACTTTGAGCAAGAGCCCCACTTCAACTTTGAGCGGCAGCCCCACGGGCAGCACCTCGCCCACAGCCAGCCCCAGCAGGAGCGCAACAGCCACCTTCACTGTTACCGGGAGCGCTAGCCCCTCGCCCAGCACCTCGCCTACGCCCTCGGCTACGGCGGAGCCTAGCAACAGCGCCACTCGGACCGCCACTGCCACTGTCACAGGGACGAGCACCGCGAGCTTCACCCCCACCTTGAAGCCCACGGGCTCGGCCACGGATACTGCAAGCGCCTCCATCACCCCCAGCATCTCGCCCAGCTTCAGCAGCACGCCCACGGGCACCCTGAGCGCCACCTCGACAGCCACGCCCTCAGCGACCCTCACTTTCACGGCCACCCAGAGCGCCTGCCCTACTGCCACATCGAGCGCGAGCCCCACCGCGCCTTTCACGCAGACGGCCAGTGCCACTGGCACGCCCAGCTTCAGCTCCACGGCCACGGCTACCCCCACGCCTTCGGCCACGGCCAAGCCGAGCGGAACCGCCACCGCGACCGCTTCGGCCACTCCCTCGCCCTCAGCCACGCAGGCGCCCCTGGGCGGCCCGCTGCTCATCCAAGCCGTAGTGCCTGTCCCCAACCCCAATCCTGCATCCCTGGCCTTGGATTTGAAAGGCCCGGCCGATGGCGTGTCCCTGGAGGTCTTCACAGAGGCGCTGGTGCAGGTGCGCCAAGCGCAGATCCAGGCTCGGCTGAATGCTGGGTGGAGCAATGTGCTCCTGGGCTCAGCGCTCAAGAACCTTCCCTTGGGGCTCTATTTTGTCCGGGTCCAAGCCATGAGGGCCGGGGCAACGAGCTCTGCGGTGATTGTGAAAGCGCTCATAACCAGGCATTAGTGAGATGGGGGCCCTGGGCTGTGCCGTCTATCAGCCTAAGGGAGAAGCTATGCAATTTAAATAGCACTTTTCTGGCAATGTGATATACATTATTTGCTATACTAAAGGCATTGGTTATTCGCGCATCAAACACCACGGTCAATGAGCAGGGGCTTATGCGATTCAGCAAACCCTCAACACACATGATCCATTGCTTAGCGCTGGCCGCGTTGGCCATGATGCTCCTGCTGCCTCCGCTGCCCGTGCATGCGGCGAATGACACCTGGAATAACGTTGTCATCAATGGCGGCGGCTTCGTCCCAGGCCTGGTCTACAGCCCAGTCCAGTCGGGCCTCCTTTATGCGCGGACTGACGTCGGCGGATTCTACCGCTGGAACAGCTCCACCAGCGATTGGAGCCCCCTCATCGACATGTTCGGCCACAGCCAGGGGAATTATTTCGGGGGCGAGAGCATCGCGCCAGACCCGGTGAATCCCAACATCGTGTACGCGGCAGCGGGATCTTCGGGCCCAGGCGCCATCCTCAGCTCAACAGACCAGGGCGCTACGTGGACCATCAATCCTGTTTCCTTCGCCATCAAGGGCAACGACGATGGCCGGAATGCCGGCGAGCGCCTGGCCGTGGACCCCAACCTCAACTCCATCCTCTATTTCGGCTCTCGGTCGGATGGGCTGTGGGTGAGCACCAACTCAGCGGCTTCTTGGTCGCAGGTGACATCCTTCCCGGTCACGGGCGACTCAGACTACGGCCTTTCCTGGGTCATCTTCCCCCCTCCCAGCGCTGGCTATGGCCATCCTTCTGGCGCGGCCTCTTCCACCATCTATGTCGGCGTCCTGGCCATGAGCTCGGGCAACAGCAACGTGTACTATTCCAAGGATGGCGGAGCGAGTTGGAGCCTTGCCAAGGGCGGGCCATCCAACATGGTCACCCCCCACGCCAGCCTGGGATCGGATGGCAACCTATGGATCGTCTATGACAGCGGGGGATACGGGCCCAGCGGCATCACATCCGGGCAGATCTGGAAGCTCAACACAGCCACCATCACCAGCGCCAGCCCGACCTGGGCCAATGTGACGCCCTCCAACGGCCCTTGCAGCACTTGCGGGGGCTATGGCGGCGTGAGCGTGGATGCGGGCAACCCCCAGCACGCCCTGATCTCGACCTTGGATTGGTGGTGGCCCGGCGACGAGATCCTCTCCACAGCCAATGGCGGCAGCTCTTGGACGGCCATCGCCGGCGGCTCCGGCACCTCGGCCAGCTCAGCGTGCACCTACAACGACAACGGCGCCGGTTGGGCTGAAGGATGCCCTGCGGTGGCGGGCGTCGGTGGCGTGGGCTGGGCGGCCTGCGTGGCCATCGACCCATTCAATGGCAACAACGGAGTCTATCCCTCCAGCGGGAACGCGCC
>CAYXCT010000113.1:3749-7071 GCA_964463435.1 uncultured bacterium
GTGGCCGTGGCTGCGGACGGCTCCCGGGTGGTGGTGGCGCCCTATAGCGGAAAGGGGACCCCGGCCTACGCCAGCTCGCTGGGCGGAACCTGGACCCTCTGCACGGGCCTGCCCAGCGGCGCCTATGTCGCAGCTGACCGGTCCAATGCTTCCATCTTCTACGCCACTTCTCCAGCCAATTGGGTCTATGGTGGCAGCGTGACCATCTATGAGAGCACCAATGGCGGGGCGAGCTTCAGCGCCGTGAACACCATCCCGGTGAGCTGGGGTGATGCCAACGGAAATGGGCAATGGGTCATCCCGCGCCCTGTCTTTGGCCAAGCCGGCGAATTCTGGGTATCCACCTACAATGCCCTCTACCGCTTCACCAATGGTGGCTCCAGCGTGGCCACCATCTCCAATGTGTATGAGCCCATGGGGCCTGTGGGCTTCGGCAAGGCAGCCAGCGGCCAGTCCCATCCAGCGGTCTACATGGTCGGGACTGTCAGCGGGACCTTCGGGTTCTGGCGCTGCGATGATGGCATTGGCACAGCCTGGACCCAGATCTTGGATGCCAACCATCAGTATGGCGGCGGGTCAGGATGGATGGAAGGCGACGAATCGATCTATGGGCGCTGCTACATGAGCGCCGGGGGCCGGGGCATTGTTTACTGTGACCCGGTCTCTGGGACCTCCACCATCACGCCCTCACCCACCCCCTCGCGCACACCAAGCCCGAGCCCCACGCGCAGCGCCAGCCCCAGCGCAACGCCCACTGCAACTTCTAGCGCGAGCTCCAGCCCTACGCGCAGCCCCAGCCCCACGCCCAGCGGCACAGCCAGCGTGAGCCTCACAGTCACCCGCACTCCGTCGCCTTCGGCCACGGCAGCGCAGAGCACAGCCACCAGCACCTTGAGCGTGTCAGCGACAATGACCGCGCTGTTCAGCTCTGCCACGGCCTCTTTTACTGCTGCCGGCAGCCCCAGCAGCAGCGCCACGCCTTCGCCTTCGGCTACGGCGGTGCAGAGCACGCCTTCGGCTACGGCGGCGCAGGGCACGCCCAGCCGCACTCCCAGCGCAAGCGGCACAGCGAGCCCCACGGGCTCGCCCACGCGCACCGCCACGTTGACTGCCACGGCCACGGGCACCAGCACTGTCACCGCTGGCCAGAGCAGCACCTTCACGGCAACGCGCACGGACACTGGGACCGCGACCCCGACTTTGACGGGCACGGCCACCTTCAGCCAGACTGCTTCGCCCACGCTCACAGGCACGCCCACGCCCTCAGCCTCGCCCACGCTTTCAGCTACGGCGGAGCCAACTGGCACGGCCTTGCCGAGCGCCACCGCTTCGGCCACGGCGGCTCTGGGCGGCTTGCGGCTCCTCAGGGTGGTGCCGGTGCCCAATCCCCAGCACGGGCCTGATGTGGGCCTTTATGTGCAGGTGCAAGGCCGCGCCGACAGCTTCAAGGTCAGGCTCTACAGCCAGGCGCTCAACGAGGTGGCAGCCTTTGCCGCCAGCGGCGGGAGCGGCTGGGTGCCGGTGAGGGGGCATGTGCCTGGCCTGCCGGCTGGCACCTACTTTGTGGTGGTGCGCGGTGAAAGCAAAGGCCAGGCTAGCACGGCCAAGGCAGCCGCCCTGCTGTGGCTGCCCTGAGCGGGGCAAAAAGGGGGCCAGCGCGCAGCGCTGGCCCCCTTTTTTATGCGAAGCTGGCCTGGCCAATGAGCTTGTCAAAGGCGCGGGATTTTGCAAGACTTTCAAGGCGGACAGCCGCGCAATCCAGCGCTGGCTGCCCTTCAAGCCCCAGCAGAGGTGCCCCTAGTGAACGGACCTGATCGCATGCGGCCTTTGCTCTCCCGCCTGGCCGCCCTGGCCCTGTGCCTCTGCCTGCCAGCCTTCGCCCGCGCCGCGGCGGGGGACAAGCTCGCGCACTCCCTGGTCAAGATCTTCACCACTTCGCAGGCCCCCAACTACTATGAGCCCTGGCGGGTGGATGCCCAGAAGAGCTTCAGCGGCAGCGGCTCCATCTTGCCGGGCCAGCGCATCCTGACCAACGCCCATGTGGTCTCCAACAGCATCCTCATCCAGGTGCTCAAGGAAGGGGACAGCCGGCGCTACACCGCCACCCGCGAGCTCGTGGCCCATGACTGCGACCTGGCCATCCTCAAGGTGGATGACCCCAGCTTCTTCGAGGGCACGGTGCCGGTGCGGCTGGGCGGCCTGCCCTTCAAGCGCGACAAGGTGGCGGTCTACGGCTTCCCGGTGGGCGGGGACGAGCTCTCCATCACCGAGGGGGTGGTGTCGCGCATCGAGGTCTCCACCTACTCCCATTCCCACCGCCAGCTGCTCAATGTGCAGACCGACGCGGCCATCAACCCCGGCAACAGCGGCGGCCCGGTGTTCATGGGCGACAAGATGGTGGGGGTGGCCTTCCAGGGCATGAACGCGGTGATGGCCCAGAGCACCGGCTACTTCGTGCCCGTGCCCATCATCCAGCGCTTCCTGGATGAGGCAGCGAAGGGCCGCTATCGCGGGGTGCCCTCGCTGGGCGTGTTCGTGCAGGGCATGGAGAACCCCTCGCTGCGCCGATTCTACGGGCTGGCGGATGACCAGCCCGGCATCCTGGTCACCAAGGTGGTGTATGGCTCCTCAGCCTGGGGGCAGATCCAGGAGGGCGATGTGCTCACCTCCATCGCCGGCTTCCCCATCGCCCGCGACAAGACCATCTCCTTCCGGCCCGGGGAGCGGCTGGACTTCAACTATCCGGTGAACGTGGGCCATGAGGGCGATGCCCTGCAAGTGGGCATCCTCAGGGACAAGCAGCCCTTGCAGCTCGCGCTCACCCTCAAGCCGGATGTGGAGCTGGTCCCCCTGCCAGCCTATGACCAGGCCCCCAGCTACTTCATCTTTGACGGCCTGGTCTTCACGCCCTTCAACCTGAATTTCCCCGGGGTGAGCAAGGACACCTACTCTGAGCTGAAGACCATCTTCTTCCATGGCCTGCCCTCGCCAGAGCAGAAGCAGGTGGTGCTGCTCAACCATGTCCTCTGCCATGAGATCAACAAGGGCTATGATGGCCCCTTCAACCTGCTGATGATCACCAAGGTCAACGGCCACAAGATCACGGAGATGGCTGACCCGCCCGCGGCCTTCAAGGACCCGCACGACGGGCTGCACACCATTGAGTTCGACAAGCCCAAGGAGGCGGGGACCATGATAGCTCTGGATGCCGCCGCCTCGCCGGCCGCCTCGGCCGAGATCCTGCGCCAGTACAACATCCCATCGGACCGCTCGGCGGACCTGGCTCAGGGGGCCCGATGAGCAGGCGCAACGCGATTATCGC
>CAYXCT010000114.1:0-7060 GCA_964463435.1 uncultured bacterium
ACCTGCGGGATGTTGTCGATGTAGGCAACCGAGCCGCCCGTGCTGAACCAGCTCAGGAGGTCGTTCGGAGCCACGCCCTGCCAGTCACCCTGATAGATCGAGATGGCCGACTTGAGCGCGCCGACGTTGCCCTTGGTGGCGCCTTCACGCGACTTCTCCATCATCTGAGCGAACTTGGGGATGGCGATCGCGGCCAGAATACCGATGATGGCCACGACAATCATCAGCTCGATGAGGGTGAATCCTTTCTGCGTGAGCTTCTTCATGACTTTCACCTCCCTTCAAAAGAGAATAGGGTTGAATCACGGTTGAAGTATATTCGTAACAACAACTTGTGTCAATGATTTTGTAAGTTTCAACTTTTAATGCTATTTATATTGCCTATTGAAACGTTATTTTTATTTTCCATAGCTCTTTGTTTCATGTATCTTATGCACAGGGCTTCAGCAGCATCGCGACACGCCCTACATCCCAGGAGAACCAGTGGCTTCCCACCGCTCCATGGCCAAGATGGCGGGATTGATAGGCCTCGCCACCACGCTGTCCCGCATCTTAGGCTTTGTCCGCGATTCGCTGAACGCCTCCCTCTTTGGGGCCGGCGAGATCTCGGATGCCTATTTCGTGGCCTTCCGCATCCCCAACCTGTTGCGCGACCTGGTGGCCGAAGGCGCCTTGAGCGCTGCCTTCGTGCCCACCTTCACTGATGTGCGCGAAAAGCAGGGCGAGGCCGCGGGCTGGATGCTGGCCAGCCTGATGCTGAACGCGCTCATCCTCATCATGGCCGGCATCGTGCTGCTAGGCGAGGCCCTGGCCCCGGGCCTGGTGGGCCTGCTGGCCCCGGGCTTCCAGGCCCGGCCGGACCAGTTCAGCCTCTGCGTGGTGCTGACGCGCTGGCTCTTCCCCTTCATCGCCTTCATGGCGCTGGGCGCGCTCTTCATGGGCATGCACAACGCCCGCCGCCGCTTCCTGGTGCCGGCCCTGGCCCCGGCCCTGCTCAATGCCGTGATGATCGCCTCGGCCTGGGGGCTGGTGCCCTTGTTCGGCGCAGACCCGCGCCGGCAGATCATCGGCTGGGCCATTGGCTCGCTCTTGGGCGGCCTGGCGCAATGGCTGGTGCAGGTGCCGCTGGCCTTCAGGGATGGCTTCCGCCTGCGCTGGCAATGGCCCTTCAAGGACCTGGGGGTGAGGCGGGTGCTGAAGCTGATGACGCCCGCCATCTTCGGCAATTCGACCAGCCAGATCAACCAGATGGTCAACACCATGTTCTCGACATCGCTGGCGGCCGGCACCGTCAGCTACCTCTACTATGGCCAAAGGCTCTTCCAGCTGCCGCTGGGCATCTTCGGCGTGGCCATCGCCACCGCCAGCCTGCCGGCCCTGGCCACCCATCATGCCCGCGGCGAAGGCGAGGGCTTCAAGCGCTCCCTGCTCTATGCCCTGCGCCTCTCGCTCTTCATCACCCTGCCCGCCAGCGTGGGGCTCATCACCCTCTCCGGCCCCATCAACCGCCTGCTCTTCCAGTACGGCCGCTTCACGCCCCAGGACGCGCAGATGGTCTCCCGCGCCAGCATCTGCTATTGCGCGGGCATCGTCACCGCCAGCTGGGTCAAGATCCTGGTGCAGACCTTCTATGTGCTGGGCGCCCCCAAGGTGCCCGTGCTGGTGGGCTTCGCCATGGTGGGGCTGAACCTGGCGCTCAACACCGCCGCGATCCTGCTGCTGCCCCCGGGCTGGCGCTTCCTGGGCCTGGCCCTCTCCACCTCGGTGGTCAGCGTGGCCAACGCCGGCACCCAGCTCTGGCTGCTGCGCCGCCGCCTGGGCGCCCTTGGGCTGGGCAAGCTGGCCAAGGACCTGGCCCTGCTGGGCCTGGCCGCCCTGGTGATGGGCGGCGCGGTCTGGGGCGCAAGCCTTGCCTGGGAGCAATGGGCCGGGCCGGCGGCCAGCCGGGCCCTGCTGGCCCTGCGCGTGGCCGCGCTCATCGCCCTGGGCGTGCTGGCTTGGCTGGCCGCCTGCCGCCTGATGGGCTACGATGCGCTCAAGGCCCTGCTCCGGCCCAAGGGCCAAGCCGGCGAGGCAGGCCAGGCCTAAGGCACAAGAGCCTCCCCTTCATCACGCCCTTGCGAGGATGCCATGGTTGAATTGCGCGAACCGCTGGACCAGCTGCTCAAGCAGCCGCAGACCTTCACCCGCCACTTGAGCTTCCCTGACCCGGCGGGGATCATGCTCTATGACGACACCCTGCGCGATGGCGAGCAGATGCCCGGCGTGGCCTTCTCGCCCGCCCAAAAGCTGGAGCTGGCCGCCCTGCTCGCAGAGATGGGCGTGGATGTGATGGATGTGGCCTTCCCCGTGAGCTCCGAGAGCGACCAGGAGGCGCTGCGCCTCATCCTCAAGGCCCAGCAGGCGGGCCGCATCCCCAAGCGCCTGGATGTGCTGCTCATGTGCCGCGCGGTGAAGGGCGACATCGACTGCGTGCTGAGCTGCGTGGCGCAGGCCGGCGGCAAGCCCGCCGATGTCTCGGTGCTCATCTTGAGCACGCTCTCCGACCTGCACCTGAAGTACAAGCTGGGCCGGGCCCTGCTCAAGCAGGAGGGCCGCCCAGAGTCGGAATGGCTGGACACCCCGGTCTCATTCTACCGCCAGGCCAACATCCGCATAGTCACCGGCGCCATCGCCCATGCCAAGAGCCGCGGCATCCAGCGCATTGAGTTCGCCGCCGAGGACGCCAGCCGCGGCGACTTAGGCTACGCCCTGGAATGGGCCGAGGCTTGCATGGCCGCGGGCGGCACGCGCTTCTGCTTCAGCGACACCTGCGGGGTCTTCACCCCCGAGGGCGTGGACCACTATTTCCCTGCGCTGGTGGAGAAGCTCAAGGTGCGCCAGGGCCGCGTGCAGCTCACCGCCCACTTCCACAATGACTTCGGCCTGGGCGCCATCAACACCGTGCGCGCCGTGCTGCACGGCGCCACCCACCCCAGCCTCACCGCCAACGGCATCGGCGAGCGGGCCGGCAACACCAGCATCCACCAGTTCGTGATGGTGCTCAAAGAGCTCTACGGCGTCACCCTGCCGCGCTTCCAGTACCACCGCCTGCAGGAGCTGCGCAGGGCGGTGGAGCTGGCCAGCGGCGTGCCCATCATGCCGCACGAGCCCATCATCGGCGAGGGCGTGTTCAGCCACGAGAGCGGCATCCACACCGCCGGCATCCTCATCCACCCGGCCATCTACCAGTTCATCCGCGAGGAGGCGGTGGGCGGCAAGCACCGGCTCATCTTCGGCAAGCACAGCGGGGCCGGCGCGGTGGAAGAGGTGCTCAAGCGCCATGCCTCCGTGCTCAAGGCCCAGGGCATCCAGCTGGATGAGGCCCTGGTGCAGCGCGCGCTGGAGAAGGTCAAGGAGCTGCGCAGCCGCATGATCGAGGACGGCCACACCCAGGCCGCCGTGGAGCGCACTTACGAGGACTACGAGCACCTGGGCATCAGCGAGGCCGGTTTGGTGGAGATGGTGCTGCAGCTGGGGCAGCAGGCCTGAGCCTCGCGGAGCCCATCACCAATAAAAAAGGGCGCCGGCTCATGCCGGCGCCCTTTTTTATGCAGGCCTCACTCCTTGGCCTTGATCTCTCCCTCCGCAGCCTTGATCTCCGGCGCGGGCCGGGTCATCAGCCGCAGGCGGATGAGGAAGGTGTTGAGCTCCTTGAGCATGGCCTTGAGCCGGTCGGGGTCGGTGGCCGAGGGCAGCTCCCCCTCGTAGACGCTCAAGGCCAGGCTGAACTCGTCCTTCTGCGTGCCGCGCAGCGTGGCGATGGAGGCCACCTCGCGCCGGCCCTGGGCGATGAGCATGGAGCAGGTCTTGCGCAGCTGCTCCAGCGCCGCCCCATCCTGCTCGTGGCGGGCCTCGCCCGCCATCCGCTCCAGCTCATCCTGGGAGAGCCCGGTGTTGGGCTCGATGCGGATCTGCTGCTGCTTGCCGGTGGCCTTGTCGCGCGCCGAGACCTTGAGGATGCCGTTGGCGTCCACGTCAAAGGTGACCTCGATCTGGGGCGCGCCCTTGGGGGCCGGCTTCAGGTTCACCAGCTCAAAATCGCCCAGGAACATGTTCTGCCCGGCCAGCGGCTGCTGGCCCTGGAAGACCGAGATGCGCACGCTGGTCTGGCCGTCGTTGGCGGTGGTGTAGAGCGAGGCCTTGCGGGTGGGGATGGTGCTGTTCTTGGGGATGATGGGGCTGAAGATGCCGCCCTCGGTGCGCACGCCCAGGCTCAAGGGGATGACATCCAAGAGCAGGGTGTCGCGGATCTCGCCCTTGAGCACGCCGCCCTGGATGGCCGCGCCCACGGCCACCGCCTCATCGGGATGCACCCCGGCTTGGGGCTGCTTGCCGAAGAACTGGGTCACGGCGTTGGCCACCAGGGGCATGCGGGTCATGCCGCCCACCAAGAGCACCGCATCCACCTGCTTCTTGCTCCAGCCCGCGTCCTTGAGCGCGGCCTCGCAGGGGAGCAGGCTGGCCTCCACCAGGGGGGCCACCAGCTTCTCCACGGCCTTGCGGGTGAGCAGGGTGTTGAGGTGGCGGGGCCCGGAGGCATCCTGGGTCAAGAAGGGAAGGCTGACCTGGGCCTCCTCATGGGTGGAGAGGTGGATCTTGGCGGTCTCAGCGGCCTCCTTGAGCCGCAGCAGGGCCAGCCGGTCTATGGAGAGGTCGATGCCCTCCTGGGCCCGGAAGGCGGCCATCAGGTGGTGCATGATGGCCTGGTCAAAGTCGTCGCCGCCCAAATGGGTGTCGCCGCCGGTGGCCCGCACCTCGAAGATGCCGCGGCCCAGCTCCAGCAGGCTGATGTCAAAGGTGCCGCCGCCCAAGTCGTAGACCGCGATGCGCAGGTCCTTGCGCCGGTCCAGCCCGCAGGAGAGGGCCGCGGCCGTGGGCTCATTGATGATGCGCAGCACCTCCAGCCCGGCGATGCGGCCGGCATCCTTGGTGGCTTGGCGCTGGCTGTCGTTGAAGTAGGCGGGCACCGTGACCACCGCCTGGGTCACCGGCTCGCCCAAGAAGGCCTCGGCATCGGCTCTCATCTTGCCCAGCACCCGCGCCGAGATCTCCGGCGGGGAGTACTCGCGCCCCAGCACCTTGATGCGCAGGTCGCCATTGGGCGCCGCCACCAGGTCGTAGGGCACCAGGGCCGCGTCGCGGGCCACCGCCGGGTCCTTGAGCTTGCGGCCCATGAAGCGCTTGACCGAGAAGATGGTGGCCTTGGCATTGGCCACCGCCTGCTGGCGCGCGATGGTGCCCACGTCCCATTGGGTCGCGCTGTGGAAAGCCACCACCGATGGCGTGGTGCGCCCGCCCTCGACATTGGGGATGACCACCAGCTCGCCCTGCAGCATGGCGGCCATGCAGCTGTTGGTGGTCCCCAAGTCTATGCCGAGCACGATGCCCTTGCCTGCCATGACGCCTCGCTGAGCGGAGCCGGTCAAAAGGAGAAGAAGGTCTTGCTGATGGCGGCCCGCAGCTTGGCGAGGCCCTCATCCTTTGAGTCGGCCTTCATGGCCCGGCCCAGCACATCCAAGGCCATGGCATGCTGGACGTGCAAGGCCAGCAGGTAGGCCAGGTTATACGCTGAATCGCTGAAACCGGGATCCAGTTTCAGGGCCATGCCGAAGGACTCAGCCGCGGCCCGGGCCTCGCCCTTCTTGAGGGCCAGCACGCCCTCAGCGAAGCGGCTCTCGGCGTCCTTGCGCGCCTGCGACTTGAAGAGCGCCATGCCCGCGGTCTGGCCCTGCAGGCGGGGAGCGAAGGCGATGCGGAAGTCATAGACCTTGCGCTGGGCCGGGTCGCAGAGGGTCCGCACCGCCTCCACCAGGGTGATGGTCTGGCTGATGGCCCAGTCCTCATTGCCCAGGTTGTGGTCAGGGTGGTACTTGTAGAGCAGCAGGCGGTACTGCTCGCGGATGGCGGCCTCATCGGCGCTGCGGGAGACCTCCAGCAGCTCGTAGTAGTTCTTCTCAGGCATCGAAGCGCGCCTTTTCTGCGGATTCCTTGCGCAAATAGTCCTCCACCAGCTGGTCCAGGTCGCCTTCCAAGATGCCCGCCGCCTGGGAATAGTCGATGTCGGTGCGGTGGTCCTTCACCATCTGGTAGGGATGCAGCACATAGCTGCGGATCTGGCTTCCGAAATTGATGTCCTTCTTCTCCCCCGCGATCTGGGCGTTCTTGGCCTTCTGCTCCTCCTCAGCCAGGGCAAAGAGCCGGGCCTTGAGCACCGACATGGCGCTGGCCCGGTTCTTGATCTGGCTGCGCTCGTTCTGGCAGGTGACCACCAAGCCGCTGGGGAAATGGGTGATGCGCACGGCCGAGTCGGTGCGGTTGACGTGCTGGCCCCCGGCGCCCGAGGCGCGGAAGGTGTCCACCTGGATGTCCTTCTCGTTGATCACCACTTCGATGGTCTCATCGATCTCTGGAAAGGGCTCCACCGAGCAGAAGCTGGTGTGGCGCCGGGCGTTGCTGTCAAAGGGCGAGATGCGCACCAGCCGGTGCACGCCCTTCTCCGCGCGCAGGTGGCCGAAGGCCCATTCGCCGACCACCTTGATGGTGGCGTTCTTGATGCCGGCCTCGTCGCCGGGCTGCAGGTCCAAGAGCTCCACCTTCCAGCCCCGCCGCTCGGCCCAGCGCGTGTACATGCGCAGCAGCATCTGCGCCCAGTCCTGGCTCTCGGTGCCGCCGGCGCCGGGGTGCACATTGAGCAGGGCGTTCATGCGGTCATAGGGCCCGGACATCATGCGGGTGAAATCAAGGCTGTGCAGGCGCGCTTCCAGGTCCGCGATCCCCGCCTCCAGCTCCTGGGCCAGGGCGGCGTCATCCGCCTCGGCCAGCAGCTCGGCGGTGGCCTGCAGGTCATGGGTGAGGCCCTGCAGCTTCTTCCATGTCCCCAGGTCAGCCTCGGCCGCGCTCAGGCGCGACTGCTCCTCGCGGGCCTTCTTGTTGTCGCTCCAATAGCCCTCCTGCAGGGAGTCGTGCTGGATGCGCCGGACCAGGGTCTCCTTGGCATCCACGTCAAAGGAACCTCCGA
>CAYXCT010000115.1:0-7013 GCA_964463435.1 uncultured bacterium
GCTTCGCTACCAGCTTGGCTACTGGCTGGGCCACTGGCTTGACATTGGATCCTGGGGCGAGCTTGGTCAGCGGCTTGGCCACAATAGGCGGGGCTGGCATCGCAGGCGCGGCCTTGGCCAGGGGCTTGGGTGCGGCCTTGGCCGCAGGTTTGGCAGCCGCCCGGGCTTTGGGCGCGGGAGCTGGGCCGACTTTGGTTTCAGCCTTCTTCTTGATCGGAGAAGGGGTATCCGGGTGCTTTTTGCTTGGCATGCCTGGCCCCGAGAGCGCGCGCATCCTGCCCAAAACACAAAAGCCCAGCCCCGGCGATGTGCCTGGACCGGGCTTGAACCAAGAGGTGAGCCTGGTTTTTACCTTACCAGACTGCCTGAAGGAGCCTTGAAAGTCAATTGGTTTCACATCTCGGAGCTTATCACGAATTCCCGAAAAACCTCATTTGCCAAAGGCAAAGCCTGGTCAGGGATGAAGAGCCTGGCCTCTTGGCGCTGCAGCAGGCCCTTGGCCAAGAGGGCCGAAGTCTGCCCATTGAAATCAGAATCCCAAGAGCGCTGGAACTCCTGCTCCCAGCCTGCCAAGTCCACGCCCTCGGCCAGCCGCAGCCGCAGATAGGCGGCTTCACCGCGGCTGGCCAGGCCCTTGAGGCGCTGGCACTCCTGCCTGCTGGCAGGGCCTTTGGCCAGCTCCTGCACATATGCCTTGGGGTCGCGGGTGCGGCCAAAGCGCTCGCCCTTCAAAAAGGACCAGGCGCCAGCGCCCAGCCCCAGGGTGTCGCGGTTGAGCCAGTAGAGCCGGTTGTGCTGGCAGGCCTGGCCCGGCTTGGCGAAATTGCTGATCTCGTAGCGCACCAGCCCGGCCGCGGCCAAGCGCGCCACGCCCGCCAGGTACATGTCCGCCTGCAGGCCCTCCTCTGGCAGCTCCAGCCGGCCCTGGGCCTGCAGGGCATGAAAGCGCGTGCCTGGCTCCACGCTCAGGCCATAGAAGCTGATGTGGGAAAGGCCCAGGCCCAGGGCCCAATCCAGGCTCTGCTGCCATTCCTGCATGCTCTGGCCCGGCAGGCCGAACATGAGGTCCACGCTCAAGCGCTCAAAGCCGGCCTCCTGCGCCAGGCGCACAGCCCGCTCTGCCTGGGCCGAGTCATGGATGCGGCCCAGGGCCTTGAGGGCCCGGTCCTGGCTGGCCTGCACGCCCAAGGACAGCCGGTTGATGCCGGCTCGCCGCAGGGCCTTGAAGCTGGAGGCCTCCACCGCGCCGGGGTTGGCCTCCAGGCTGGCTTCCAGCGCTTGGGCCCTGGGAAAGGCCTGGCGCACGCGCAGGAGCAGCTCAGCCACCAGCTCAGGCGGCAGCAGCGAGGGCGTGCCGCCGCCAAAGAACACGCTCTTGAGCGCGGCGCCATCATCGCCCAGGGCGGACCGGGCCAGGTCCGCGGACAGGGCTGCCACATAGCTGGGGATGAGGGCCTCCAGGCCCTCGTAGGTGTTGAAATCGCAATAGGCGCAGCGCCGCGCGCAGAAGGGGATGTGCAGGTAGAGGCCTTCGATCATGGCATGAAGCCCACGCGGCGGAAGGGCGCATAGCGCAGGATGGGCTGGCCGCGCAGGGCCGAGAGCGGCACCGGGCCGAAGAAGCGGCTGTCGATGCTGGAATCTCGGTTGTCCCCCATCATCCAATAGCAGCCGGGCGGCACGGTGACGGCCGCGAAGTCATCGCGGTCGCCGCGCACCCAGCACAGCAAGTCGCGATGCGGCTTGGGCAGGGGGCCGCTGTGGTGCTCAGGGCCAAAGCTGCGGCGCTGGCCGTTCACCCAAAGCTGGCCGTGGCGGCAGAAGACCACCTCGCCCGGCAGGGCCACGCAGCGCTTGACCCAGTGCTCGCGCCTAAAGGCGGGCGGGCAAAAGACCACCAGGTCCCCGGGCTTGGGATGCCGCCAGCAGAGCCAATGCCCAGCCTCGGGCCAGCCCCAGGCGGCCTTGAAGACCAGCACATGGTCGCCCACCGCCAGGGTGGGGTCCATGCTGGGGCTGGGGATGATGTAGGGCTCGAGCAGGAGGGCGCGCAGCAGGAGGATCAGCAGGGCGGCCAGGCCGATGAGGCGCGGCCGCGCGCGCAGGATGTGCGAGGCGGGGCGGCCCATCAGGAGCGCCATGCCCCAGAAGATAGCGGCCGCGGCCGCGATTGACAGCAGGGCGTAATCCAGGCTGTCCAGGCTCTCCCAGAATCCCTTGAGCAGCATGGCTAATCCAGCTTGAGCACGGCCATGAAGGCCTCCTGGGGCACCTCCACGCTGCCCAGGTTCTTCATGCGCTTCTTGCCCTCTTTCTGGCGCTCCAAGAGCTTGCGCTTGCGGGTGATGTCGCCGCCGTAGCACTTGGCCAGCACGTTCTTGCGCAGGGCCGCCAGGGTCTCGCGGGCGATGATCTTGCCGCCGATGGCGGCCTGGATGGGTATCTCGAACTGCTGGCGCGGGATGAGCTCGCGCAGCTTCTCGCAGATCTGGCGGCCGCGGCCCTGGCTGCTGGCGCGGTGGCAGATGAAGCTCAGCGCATCCACGTTCTCGGCGTTGAGCAGGATGTCCACCTTGACCGCGTCAGCAGGCCTCAGCTCGAGGAACTCGTAGTCCAGGCTGGCGTAGCCCCGGCTGATGCTCTTGAGCTTGTCGAAGAAGTCGACGATCACCTCGGCCAGCGGCATCTCATACACCAGCTCCACCCGCGTGGGCGAGAGGTACTTGTTGCCGGTCTGCACGCCCCGGCGGTCCAGGCACAGCTTCATGACCACGCCCACGAACTCAGAGGGCACCATGATGGTGGCCTGGATGATGGGCTCCTCCACCATCTCGATGACCGAGGGGTCGGGCAGGCGCGAGGGGTTGTCCACCAGCATCACCTCGCCGTTGGTCTTGGTGACGCGGTAGACCACCGAGGGCGCGGTGGCGATGAGGCTCAAGTCATACTCGCGCTCCAGGCGCTCCTGCACGATCTCCATGTGCAAGAGGCCAAGGAAGCCGCAGCGGAAGCCGAAGCCCAGCGCGCCCGAGGTCTCGGGCTCGAACTTGAGCGCGGCATCGCTGAGCTTGTACTTGAGCAGGCATTCGCGCAGGTTCTCATACTCGCTGGCATCGGTGGGGTAGAGCCCGGCATAGACCATGCTCTGGCTCTCCTTGTAGCCGGGCAGGGCCTCCAGGGCCGGGCGGTCGGGGTCGGTGACCGTGTCGCCCACCGCCACATCCTCGGCGGTCTTGATGCCGGCCACGATGTAGCCCACCTCGCCGGCCTCCAGGCTGTCCAGGGCCTTGGCGTGGGGGTGCATGGCGCCCACCTCCAGCACGTGGAAGCGCTTGCTGGTGCGCATCATGATGATGTCCTGGCCGGCCCTGAGGCTGCCGGCCCTGAGCCGGCAATAGACCACCACGCCCTTGTAGACATCGTACACCGAGTCGAAGACCAGGGCCTTGAGCGGGTCTTGGGCCCGGTCCTGCGGCGGCGGCACGCGGGCCACCACGGCCTCCAAGATCTCGGCGATGCCGATGCCCTCCTTGGCGCTGGCCAGGATGGAGCCCGAGGCGTCGATGCCGATCAGCTCCTCGATCTGGGCCTTGGCCTTGTCAGGCTCGGCGCCGGGCAGGTCTATCTTGTTGATGACCGGGATGATCTCAAGGCCGTGGTTGATGGCCAGGTAGGCGTTGGCCAGGGTCTGGGCCTCCACGCCCTGGCTGGCATCCACCACCAGCAGCGCGCCCTCGCAGGCCGCCAGCGAGCGCGAGACCTCGTAGTGGAAGTCCACATGGCCGGGGGTGTCGATGAGGTTGAGCTCATAGTCCTGGCCGTCGGCGGCCTTGTAGCCCAGGCGCACGGCCTTGGCCTTGATGGTGATGCCGCGCTCGCGCTCCAGGTCCATGCCGTCCAGGTACTGCTCCTTCATCTCGCGCTTCTCCAGCGCGCCGGTGGCCTCCAAAAGGCGGTCCGCCAGCGTGCTCTTGCCGTGGTCGATGTGCGCGATGATGCAGAAATTGCGTATCTTGCTGATGTCCATGCTCGCCTTGGAATGGGGTTGACCGTGGATTGTAGCAGGGCCCCCAGGCCAGGCGCAATCGCCAAAACCGCCTTGCGCAAGGGCGCGGCCTTGGGTTAACATCCGCCATCACCCTTTTGGAGGATAGCGATGCGCCACACCCTGCTCCTGATCCTGGCCCTGGGCTTGGGCCATGCCCTGCTGGCAGCCGACGCTGCCAGCGCCGACAGCCCCAGCGCCCAGGCCGCGGCCCTCACCAGCTCAGCCGCCAGCCTTAGCCCATCTGCCGAGGCCGCAAGCGGCACGGCCCAGGCCCTCTCAGCCACCGCGGCGGCTGAGCCTGCCAAGAAGAAGCACAAGAGCAAGCTGGCCGTGATCACCCTGGCCAAGGGCGGGGTCATCAAGTTCAAGTTCTTCCCCAAGGACGCGCCCATCACGGTTGACAACTTCATCAAGCTGGCCAAGCGCGGCTTCTATGACGGCCTGAGCTTCCACCGCGTGGAGCCCGGCTTTGTGGTGCAGGGCGGCGACCCCAACGGCAATGGCAGCGGCGGGCCGGGCTACACCATCAAGGGCGAGTTCAGCAAGACCCTGCACCATGTCGAGGGCACGGTGGCCATGGCCCGCACCGGCGAGCCCGACTCAGCTGGCAGCCAATTCTACATCTGCCTGGCCCCGGCGCCCTTCTTGGACGCCCACTACGCCATCTTTGGCCAGGTGGTGGAGGGCATGGACTTGGTGCATCAGATCGCGGTGGGCGACAAGATGGCCAAGGTGGAGATCGTCGAAGAGTAGGCGGCGCGCTAGCCTAAAAACAAGAAGCCCCTTCCGCAAGGAGGGGGCTTCTTGTTTTTAACCCGCAAGGCGCTCATCACAATCAAATGACCCACCACGGCAGCACTTGGATGCCCGAGCGGATGTAGCTTTCATTGCCCGCATAAACCACGGCAGCATGCGCCTTTTCATTGCCCGCATGCCCAGGCCATTTGAGCAAGGCAGAAAAAGCATCGCTGTCGAGCGTCTGCCCAGACTTGGCCTCAATGGCCATCAGGCCAGATTGAGACTCATGCAAAAAGTCCACTTCCTGCCCATTGCTATCGCGCCAAAAATACAGGTCAGGCCGCTGGCCTAAGTTCAGGCGACTCTTCATGAACTCCGCGGCCACGTAGTTCTCGAACACAGCACCGCGCAGGGGGTGAGATTCCAGCGCTTTGGGGCTGGCGATGCGCAAAAGGTGGCAAAGAAGGCCGGTGTCGTGGAAGTAGATCTTGGGCGCCTTGATGAGCCGTTTGTTGAAATTGTTGTGATAGGGCTCAAGCCTATAGACCACAAAGCTAGTCTCCAACACCGAGAGCCATTGCTTGGCCGTGTGGGGTGATATGCCCACATCTGCTGCCAAGTTGGCCATGTTAAGCAGTTGCCCGGCCCGGCCAGCGCACAGGCCCAAAAACTTATGGAAGGCCGTCAAGTTGCCCACCTGTAGCACCTGCCGCACATCGCGCTCCAGATAGGTGCTCACATAAGCCGCGCACCAAGCCGATGGATCCATCTTCTCCTGACTCAAGCCAGGATAGAATCCCCTCCAGAGCTGCTCCCACATCCTCAGCTTTGGCTTGGCAGGAACCGGCCTAGGCAGCTGCCCCACCCGTGGGGGTACCTTGCAGCGGGCCAGCTCGGCCGTGCTGAGCGGCAGCAAATGCAGGATCGCGGTGCGGCCAGCCAAGGACTGAGTGATGGTTTGCAGTAGCAAAAAGTTCTGCGAGCCCGTCAGGATGAAACGGCCAGGCTTGCGGTTCTCATCCACATTGCCCTGCAGGTAGGAAAACAGCTTGGGCGCGCGCTGTGCCTCATCCAAGATGACACCCCTGCCGCCGAATTGGGCAAGGAACCCGCGCGGATCATCTAGGGCATACGACAGTGTGTCCGGGTTTTCCAGCGTGACATAGTCGTGGCCGGAGAAGACAGCCTTGACCAGAGTGGTCTTCCCGGACTGCCGCGGGCCGGTCAGTGTGAGCACCGGAAATTGACTAGCCAATCGGCCCAAGGTCGCACTCATATGGCGCAGAATCATAACCCCCTCTTTTTATGATAATATGCAATATAAGTGCATATTATCATAAACCTATCCCGCCTTCAAGCCCGGTCGCGCTTTCGCCGCTGCTCCCTTGCCGCCTCGGTCCTGTGCCCGGCCAGCACCTTGGCGCGGCCCACCACCACCGAGTGCGCGGCATGGGCCAGGGCGGTCTTGCGGCCGTGCAAGCTGCCCAGGGCCAAGCTGCGCAGGAACTGGGCCTTGGTGCGGAAGGGCTGCATCTCCACATAAGCGCGGCCCAGCTCGAAGCGGTCGTGGGCGTCGCTGCCCGCGCCCAGGGCGATGCCGTGCTGGGCCGCGAAGTCGCGGGCCTTGAGGTCGGCGCTCTTGAAGAGGGTGCGGCTGTTCCAGCCCTCGATGATGTCCACCTTGCTGACCAGGCGCAGCAGGGCCGCGCGCCGCAAGCGCACCGGCACTGCCGGGTCGAAGGGATGGGGGATGTAGACCAGCCCGCCCTGGGCCCGGATGCGGTGGATGGTCTCCTCTGGGGGCAGGTTGGGAGGGATGCGCTCCTTGAGGAAGAGCCCGGTGATCTCCCCCTCAGAGCTCCTGATCTCCTCGCCCACGATCACCTTGAAGGGCGCCAGCCGCTGCACCAGGCGGGCTCCGTCTATCTCATTGTGATCCGTGACCGCCAGGCAATTGATGCCCTTGGCCAGGCAGGCCCGCACCAGCGCCTCAGGCTTGAGCAGGCTGTCATGGCTGTAAAAGGTATGCACGTGCAGGTCGCAATGCAGCATCATGTCCCCTCCCTCGCCGCTCGGGCGCGGCGGCGCGCCTCGCCGCGGCTGTAGGTGGCTGAATACACCGAGCCCTGCAGCCCCAGGTAGAAGTCGGCCGCCTGGTAGTCCTGGCCCGCCACGCGGGGCCTGGGCTCCAGCCGGTCATCCACATTGTAGCCCACCGAGCCCACCA